>CAYZHL010000212.1:0-4144 GCA_964478095.1 uncultured Clostridia bacterium
AAGTGCCGTGTCGGTTCTACGGACGTTTACCTTCTGGTGACGACCGATCCGACGTCCTCAGGAAGCCATGGCGACCTCTCCGGAACAGGGGCGGGGTCATAAAGCCCTGCAGCCGTCCTGGCGTTGGGATCGACTGAACCGAGCGCCCGGGTTCTTTCAGGTCTTGGCGCCGCGTTGGGCAGTTCGTCGCTGCCGAATACCAGGGCCCCGGGGCCGGCATTTGCAAGCGCCAGCGTGCCGAAGGCCGTCTGCCCGCCGGCAAGCCTGAAGTTGAACTCACCCGGGTTCCAGCTTGCGGAGGCTGGGTCCGTCACGTTGACGATGACGTTTGCGGAGGTCGTGTAGCCATCGTTGTCGACGGCGGTGAAGGTGGCTGTGTACTTGCCGTTCGCCGCGTACGTGTGCGTTGGAGCGAACTCATGTACAGCCGCCGTGTTGTCGCCGAATGTCCAGTACTTGTCCGAGATCTGCCCATCGGGATCATGTGCCGCAGCTGCGAACTGGAAGGCAGCCGTCTTCGGGCCAGTCTGCGGGCTAACGCCCGCCGCCGTGATTACGGGCGCTTGATTCGGGATGACTTCGACGTGAACTGGCACCGTGACCTTGGGATTTCGCACCGCCTGCGACATGTCGAATGTCACGGTGAGGTCCATGCTCGCTCCAGGGGCAAGATTGCCCGCCTGCGGCGATACGTCGAGCCACTGGAAGGTGGCGAATCTGATGGCCAGACCATTTTTCATGTAGCCCTTGGTGTTGTGAAGCACTCCGAGGCCGTCTGTGCCGTCCGAGTTCTCGATGCCGATAGTGCCCTTGTCGACGTTAGGGGCGGCATACTGCATATCGAGGTACTGGTAGATGATTGTGCCATTGGGGTGCAGTATTGCCTGGAAGGTGTACTGCCCTCCATCTCCCGACCAGCTGTAGCGGGGCACCTTGTTGAACTGCACGATGAACCTATCGGTCGCCTGATCGTGGTAGTAGAACACGCCGGCGCCCGCCGGTCCCTTATTGACCTGAAGAAGACGGCCAGCAGATCGTTGGGCAAGGCAGTATTCGGGATTTGCTTGTTGGAGTACGTTCCAGATGAAGGGAGCGCGCCGAAGTTGAGCCAACCGTTGGCATTGACATTCACTGTCGTCCTGGCCTGACCGTAGAACGGGAACGCCCACGGCAGGTCGACGGTGGCGGTTTCATCATCGGTGAGCGTGGCCAGTTTCGTGCCGACTGTGCTGATCTCTACCCAGTCGAACACGGGGCCTCCTGCTTCGTCGGAATCCTTCCACAGATATCCGAACCCGTCGGGTCCGCCCGCTGCAAGCGCTCCGACGTCGGTCGCCGCATTGGAGACACTGGTCAACGCCGATGCAGTGAAGGCCAATGGGCCCGTGCCGGCGTTGGTTACTGTCAGCGTGCCGGTCTGCGCGCGGTGCGCGCGGATGATCCTGTTAAACGATGTAGGATCTACATCTGCCTGGGGCAGGTTGGCTACGAACACCCTGACCGAGCCGGTTGCGGTAAGGCCGTCATCATCGGTGATCGTGAGCGTTGCGGTGTAGTCGCCGTCGGCAGTGTAGGTATGCACAGGTGTGAGTGTGCCCGTTGCCGGCGCGCTTCCGTCGCCGAAGCTCCACTCGATCGCGACAATCTCTCCGTCGACATCGCGGGCGGCGGCTGAGAAGTGCACCTCGAGCGGGGCCTCGCCGGCCCAGGGCTGCGCCGTAATAGACTCGATCTTCGGCGCAATCCTCGATTCGACGTGCATGAGAGTAGGCACGCGCACTTCGGGGTCTGCGGGATCGTTGCTTAGGATCCTGATGGTTGCCGACCAGTCTCCCTCAGGCAATCTCGAGGCCCTGAAGGTGGCTGTGAGCTCATCGGACTCTCCGGGGGCAACCGTGCCCGACTTCTTGTCCAGCGAAAGCCACGCTGGAAGGATGGTCACACCCAGGTTGTCATGGACGTAGTCCTCGTCATAGGCTACCTGAAGCCCCACGGTGCCCGTCTTGTTCTCGATTCCTATCGTGGAGCTGTTCAGATATGTCCCAAGCATCGTCTTGTAGACGTACCTAATCGTGCCCGAGGGATCCAGGATAACCTGGAACGTGTATGGACCGCCGCTTGAGAACCGGGGCACGTCCTGGTACTGAACGATGAATGCCTCGCCCGTACCAAAGTAGTATATTCTGCCGTTGCCGTTCTGGGGTTCCAGGTCATCCCAGAACACGGCGATCAGATCATTGGGATCAAGTGTGTTGGGTATGTTCTTGTTGGAGTAGGTGCCTCTTGTTGTGCCGAAAGTCAGGTATCCGTTGGAGCATATGCTGACTTTGGTCTTGCTTTCGCCGTAGAACGGGAATGCGAACGGGAGGTCGACTTCCGTTCCTGCATCTCCGCTCAGCGTAAGCCGGGTTCCGATGCTGGAAATGTCGTTCCATTCAGGCGGAACGGATCCTGGCTGGTCCGTATCCATCCATATATAGCCGTGGGCGTCTGGACCGCCCGAACCAAGAGGCATTGCCGATCTGCCCGATGTGGGCTGAACCATGCCGTGGAGCGCTAGTTCCACGTTGTACCTCAGTTCGCCCTGACCCTCATTGCCGATGGTAAGGGTGCTAGTCGCGGTTCCATCCCATACGAGATCGGCCGTGAGCGTGTGTGGAGCAACGCCGATCACCGGCGGGAAGAAGACGTTGATCTCGATTGTGGCCGAGCGCTCGTTTTGGTCGGCGTCTACCACATGGAAGGAGGCTGTGAATAGGCCCTCATCCGCGTACACGTGTGTAGCGTTCCACTCGTGTACGGGGTCACTTCCGTCTCCGAAGCTCCACCACTTATCGACGATCTCGGCTCCAGTGCTCTGGGCGGTTGCGCTGAACGCCACAGTGAGCGGGGGAGGACCGTAGGTGGGAGTAGCCTCGACAGAAGTGATCACGGGGCCGCCTATCGATTCCAGCGCCGCCGCGGCGTTCATGCGTCCGCCTGTGGCGACCTTGCCCTGAAATGCAGGCTTGACATCTACGGTGGTGAGGATCGCATCCTTTACCGTTGGCATGCCTGCGCTCCAACCTGGCGCGCCCTGATAGAGCGGCACCCCGGGATGCGTGGCGGCTAGCAGGGCCGACACTCCCGACACGTGAGGTGTCGCCATAGAGGTGCCCCAGAAGTAGGCGTACGCTTCTGCGGGGGTTGGCGGCACCGGGTCGGGCAGTATCGTCGAGGCGATGTAACCACCTGGAGCAAACAGGTCCACTGAGGTCAGGCCGTAGCATGTGCTCCACCAGCCTGGGTAGTTGCACGGCTGGTCATTTTGCATGCTGGCTGCGACCGAGATGATGTTCTCGCTTGTGTAGCTGGATGGATAGTGCGGGTTTACGTCGGTGTTTTGGCCGCTGTTGCCTGCGGCGCACACGACGAGAGCATTAGTCGCCTCAATTGCATCCTTGAGGGACTGCTCGTACGGCCCTCCGCCCCAGCTGCAGCTGATGACTTTGGCGCCCTTGGCATGGGCGTACTGCATTGCGAGAATCGCATCAGAAGTGTACCCGCCGTCGGGGCCAATGAACTTGAGACTGATGATCTTCACATTCCAGTTGATGCCAGGCACGCCCATGTTGTTGTTGCCAACGGCGCCGATCGTGCCGGCGCAGTGCGTGCCGTGGTCGTCGTTTAGATCCCCGTACCTATCGCGCTGGTCCGGGTCGTACACGGTGTTGTCGTCGTTGAAGAAGTCCCAGCCGTACACGTCGTCGATGTAGCCGTTGCCATCGTCGTCGATGCCGTTGCCGGGAATCTCGCCGGGGTTGCGCCAGATGTTTGCGTTGAGATCGGGATGGTCTACATAGATTCCCGTGTCGATGACTGCAACGATCAGTTCGCTCGAACCCGTGCCGATCGCCCAGGCTTCAGGCGCGTCGATGTCGGCATCGTCGACCGGATTGCCGGACATTTCCGGGTCTTTGTCCTGACAATTCTCGTTGTGCAATCCCCAGGTTCTGTGGAAGTGAGTGTCATTGGGGAACACAGGAGTGTCCTTATACTGCTTGTAGTCGCGCTCTGCGTAGAGAATGCCGGTCGCAGTGTTAAGCTGGATGATAGCGTCATCTACTCGAGCGCTGTCGGGGAGTTCCACAATGCCGATACGGAG
>CAYZHL010000212.1:4165-4960 GCA_964478095.1 uncultured Clostridia bacterium
CTTGGGAAGATGGCCGAGGGCTAAAAGTCGGCTGTTTGGCGCAGAGAGTAGCCGAGTCGGGTAATGGAGTCGGTAGCTGCATTGGCCGTGATGGTGTCGGCGAACCGCACTATCACACGGCTCGGATGATACTCGAGCGGCCCAGGCTGCCATCCGCCACGCGGGCGGCCTGCAGTCTCTGTGGCGAGCGCCCCTCCGGCCATCAATGCCGCCAAAGCGAAAAGCGCGATGGTCAAGAGTGCCGTTCTTCGGTGGCTTCGCACCATGTGTTGGTTTCGCCCCTTTCAAATAGGAGGTCGATTTGAGATCCGAGCTGTTTCGAACGTCAGCAGTGTGCGCATATTGGGCTATCTTCGCCGAGGCATCACCTCCGGTTCTCCGTCGACGGATGTGTGTCGTTGCTCTTCGACAGTCCGGTGACTCTAGCTGGACGCCTTGTGGAACACAGCCGTGACGCAGGGATCAACATGAAGCAGTTCCACACTCATCCATACACCTATGAGTTATACGACGAGTTTCCCAGTAGTCCTTCACGATGTTGCACATTCCGGAACCCAACACCATTTATGGTGGATCATCGGGAAAGCCTGGCGTACGTTCTGCCGGAGATGCGTCAGATAGGAGAAGGAGCGGGTTACACCCGCTCCCTGCCGGAGAATACGCGTTGTGGGCGGCAGAATCTGACGCATGGCGGTCGCCCGCCGATTCTTCCCCGCGGAGGCAGGTCTGCGCTTAGCGGCTCACCACCAGGCGGCCTACTTCTGACTTCTGCGCGTCGCTCACCACGATGTAGAG
>CAYZHL010000213.1:0-4679 GCA_964478095.1 uncultured Clostridia bacterium
GGCTTCCCAGACGATGGAGAGACGTTCGGAGACGGAGCCACTCTGCCGCTATAGGAGGCGCAGCATGAACCAGGTGTGTTTGATCGGAAGGCTCGGCCGAGATCCCGAGTTGAGAGTGACCCAGGGCGGCATGAGCGTCGCCAAGTTCAGCTTGGCCGTGCCGCGCCGGGATGAGGCGAAAAGCACGGATTGGTTCGACGTGACCTGCTTCGGCAAGACGGCTGAAGCGGTCGGCCAGTATCTGAAGAAGGGCGCGCAGGTAGGTATCTCAGGCCGCCTGCAGCAGGACAAGTGGACCACGCAGGACGGCCAGCAGAGGAGCCGGATCGTCACGATAGCCGCTCAGGTGGACTTCCTCGCGCGGCCGGCGGAACAGGACAACGGCGGGGAGCCTGCCGAAGCCGACGACTCGGACGACGAACCATTCTAGTCTCCACCCCCGGCGCGGGGTGAGTATACGGTGCACAGGAGATCCAGCCGGGCCCGCAATGGAGGACGATAGCAGATGCCAGTGTTCGAAGTGCGCCCCAGGTTCACAGTGACACCCATAACCGTGGTGGCCGATTCAGAGGACGACGCACGGGATGCTGCGGACAGAGTATTATCCGCGGCGGGCTCTTACAGCTCCTCTGATATGCGGGCGGCCGAGGTGAAGCGGCTGGGCGTTCTGCAAGCGCTCGAAGAGATCCAGAACGGCGATCTGGATGAGTTCACGGCCGAGATGGTGGGCGAGGTAATTGTGGCTGTCAACACACTCCAGGCCATGGTAACGAGCCTGGAACGTCGCAGCGCGAAGGCGTTTCTCGACGGCACGGCGGCCCGGGTATTGCTGGATACCGTCAAGGACTTCCTGGCGGGCATCTAGGCTGCGCCGGGCCCGCGCCGATGAATAATGATACAATGCGCGGATAAACGCCTGTAGGAGGAGTATGGGATGAACCTCGCCGAGAGACAGAAGGAGTGGGACAAGGTTCGCAATCCGCGACTCGAGGGCGACGAGTTGTACTGCCCGCGCAGTGGCCTGCCGTGTTGGTTCCACCGGTGCGCCGACTACGACTCCGCGACCAACGAGTGCGTCCACGTGCTTGCCGCCAGGGCCCAGGCGCGGGCGGCAGATGCGCAGACGCGACTGGCAGAGGCTCTGGGAGAGGCGATAGGGACCGACTACGGCTCCGGGTACAAGTGCCTACGGATCATGGGCGAGATAAGCAAGGATAGGGATTACTGACACCCTCCGCCGGCGGCGCACGGCGAGAATACCAACCTCGAGCGAAAACTGCTCCGCCAAGGGCAGTCATTCACGGCCCGCGCGCCGGCGGGCCATCTACAGACGAGAGGTGAGACCGATGGCGATGAAGCCTACGGGATACGTTCGGCCCTTAGACCATCTGGGGCGTGTGGTGCTCCCCAAGAAGATCCGCGATCCGCGTATCGCTCTGCCGAGCGGAGCCGTTGCCATCCACGTACGGGGCGACCAGATCGTGCTTGAGCCTTACCGCGCGCCCTGCGTGATCTGCGGATCGACAAGCGGCGAGGCAGTAGAGATCAGACGCCGCCGGGTGTGCCGACAGTGCACGGCGCTGGCTCGGCTGGTGGGGTAGGAGGCGACACGGATGAGGACGTTGACTCGGACCCTGGCGACCATGCTGACTGACCCGCCATTGCGCCCGGCCGTGCAGCATCTGGAGGCGCGGAGGACGGCCATGGCTGAGATCGAGGACGTGGAGCTCCAGGACGCCGCTTACATGGCCGTCGAGGCCGCGGAAATGGATCTGAGGGCCCGCATCAGGGCAGCCAGGCAGGCGGCGGGCAGGCCGACGGTGAGCCTGGCGGAGGCGGAGGAGCTGCGGGCGAGACTGCTGACGGGAGGCGTGGCGTGATGGACGATCTGCATAGGCGGGTGCTTGCGGCCATCTCGGAAGCCCGCGGGAGGAACCGCGCGCTCCCGGCCAGCCATCTGGCCGCGGTCACTGGGTTGAGCAGACGCACGGTGCGCGCCGTGATCGCCGAACTCCGCCGGCAGGGCTACCCAATAGCCAGCGCGGTTAGCCAGCCCTACGGATTCTACGTGCCGGCGACGCCCGAGGAGGCGGAGGAGTGCCAGGCGCAGCTGTACTCGAGGATCCGGGAGCTCGGCATTACGGCGCGGGCGCTCGACAGGGCGTTTGGGCAGCACGTGCCGGGGAGGCAGATGGTGTTGGATTTGTTCGGCGGGGAGAGCGCGTGAGAGAGAACCAATCTGGAGGAGTGAACGATGCCTAACAGGTTTCTGAAGGAGTCGATAACAACCAGCGACACGCTGCCTCTGGTGAGCATGGAGGCCGAGGTGTTGTTCTATAGGCTGATCGTCAAAGTCGACGACTTCGGCCGATACCACGGCGAACCTCACCTGATTCTGGCGCAGGCGCTCTCCAACCGCATCGCGCAGGTCAGTCAGGACGACGTGGAGCACTGGCTGTCTGAGTTGGCAGCGGCAGGGCTCTTGCGACGATACCGGAGCAACGGGCGTCCGTATATCGAGCTGGCCACGTTCACCGAGCACAACTCGCCGCGTGCGGCTGCAAGCCGTTTTCCGGATCCCCCTGCAGATGATAACGACTGTGAGCAGGTGCAAACAGTTGCATGCAATTGCTCGCAGACGCAAGCAGATGCCAACCGATGCGAGCAACCGAAAGCAGATGCAAGCAAGTGTTCGCAGGGGCCAACAGATGCAAACGTTCGGGAGCAACCGAAAGCAAATGTCTCCGTATTCGATAAACGTATTCGTAGTACAGAGAGTGTACGCGCGCGCGCGCGCGAGGTCGCCGCTGACCCCGAAGTAACGGAGAAGTTCACTCGGTTCATGCAGACCTACCCCAAGAGGGCCGACGACGGCCAGGCCTGGGAAGAGTGGTGCGTCAACGTTGCCGTAGGCGCCAGTCCCGACAATATGATCAAGGCCGCGGGCCATTACGCCGCCATGACGCGGGAGCGCAAGACGATGCCCAGGTGGATTAAGAACCCCGCCACCTTCCTGCGCGAATCGTGGCACCGGTTCGTCGACGGCATCCCTGAGAATGAGAACGACAGAAGCGATCCGCGAGGCCGAGATCGGCCCGACGACGACGGCGCTGATGATGGCGAGTCCTCCCCGGTGCCCGGCTACGATGCGACCAGGAAATATCTCCAGGCCAAGATGAGCGGATAGAGGTGCGGAGCCATGGCAGACAGAGTCCCGCCATACGACAAAGAAGCCGAAGAAGCCGCCCTGGGTTCGGCCCTGCAGTCGAACGAGGCCGCCGACATGCTGATCGAGATCGTGCCAGGCGAAGAAGCGTTCTACTTCGAGCCGCACCGGATGGTCTATGCAGCTGTGTCCGCGCTAAGGCGAGAGAACAAACCCTGCGATCTTGTTACGCTGACGTCGACGCTCCGCGATGCAGGTAGGCTCGAACAGGTCGGCGGTGCCCACTTCATCAGCTACCTGGGAAATTCCGTGCCGACCGCCTCGCACGTGCGCCATTATGCGTCCATAGTGCGCGAAAAAGCCCTACTCCGCCGGGTGATTGCGATATGCACGAACGCTGTGACCAGCGCCTACGATGGAGATCTGGACTGCATAACAGCTCTGGAAGCGGAGCTGATGAACCTTCAGCGCGCGACGCCCATGGCAGAGGTAGAGCCATATCGCCAGGTGGTCAGCAGAGTAATGGACATCCTTGGCCAGCGCGTCCAGGCGCAGAGTCCGACAACAGGAGTGCCCACGGGGTTTGAGGAGTTGGACCGCATGACGTCGGGTCTCCAGCCAGGCGAACTAGCGATCATCGGGGCCAGGCCCAGCATGGGCAAGAGCGCGCTGGCTAGGGCCATTGCCGAGAATGCGGCCCAAAAGGGCCATCCTGTGTTGTTCGCTGCGCTTGAAGACACGCCTGAGAACATGGTGCAGAGGTCTTTGGCCGGCCGCGCCCAGGTCGACCTATGGAATTTGAGACAGGGACGAATCAACGATGGCGAGTGGCGCAAACTGGGCTACCAGCTAAACCGCCTGGCAGAACTGCCCGTCTGGCCGCTCGGGCCCAGCGGAGTGTCGATTCAGGCCATCAGACGGGCCATCCGGAAGGTGGTCGCGGCCGAGGGCAAGCTCGGACTGATCGTGGTGGACTATATCCAGCTGCTGACGCCTCCGCGGAGACGAGACAACCGCTATCTGGAGATCGCAGAGACCAGTCAGGCGCTCAAGACGATAGCACAGGAATACCGGGTGCCCATGTTGGCCGTAGCTCAGCTCAACAGGGGCGTTGAAGCCCGACGGAACAAGCGTCCGCAACTATCTGACTTGCGCGAAAGCGGCGCCCTAGAGCAGGACGGCGACCTAGTGATGCTGCTATACCGGGCTGACTACTACAGCACTAAGGCGAGGCCCGGCATCACTGAGTTGATCATAGCCAAGCAGAGAAATGGCCCGGTCGGCACAATACACCTTTACTTCGACAGGACTACCACGCGTTTCCTTGAGATAGACAAGGACACGCCTCCTGAAGGGAGTGACGACGATGACGGCGACGATGACGGCGAATGAGCCGACCCGACGACTCCCCGCGCCCAAGCGCCGGCGTCTTGCGGCCGAGGAGTGCCGCGAGGCTTGTCGGGCATGGCGAAGGCTTGAGATAGGCGACCATGAGCTGCAGCATAGGGTTGCG
>CAYZHL010000213.1:4689-4955 GCA_964478095.1 uncultured Clostridia bacterium
CGGGGTGAAATCGCGATGACAGACACGCAGACAGAGCAGCTCACCGGCCGCGCGCTGGACGCGGCGGTTGCCGAGCGGGTCATGGGGCACAAGGCGTTAGCGCACGCACAGACACCCTTCTACTCGCGCGATATCGCCGACGCCTGGCTCGTGCACCAGCGGATGCTGGAAACGCAGCCGGGCGAATATGCGTTCGCCTTTCAGCGCATGACCGGCCTGTGGGATCTGTGGGGCCGCACACTGCAGGTGCTGAAAGCCATAACGCC
>CAYZHL010000214.1:0-363 GCA_964478095.1 uncultured Clostridia bacterium
TGGACGCACCAGATCAACGCGTACTGCGGCTATTTCCACAACCAGTACGCCTGAGAAGCGCTCAGTATGCCCCTGCTATCCGCGCTAGGGCGGCGGCGGCATCGCGAGCGTCGCTCATGGTATTGAACCAACCGAAGCTGAAGCGGAGCGTGCCGGCGGGAAAGGTTCCGAGCGTCCGGTGCGCCAGAGGGGCGCAATGGAGCCCTGACCTGACCATGATGCCGAAGTCTTTGTCGAGCAGATAGGCCGCCCGCGCCGGGTCAGCTTGGGCAGACGTGAAACTCACCGACACAGTAGCCACGCGGTCCGGGGCGCACACGGCTTCACTAGTATCGGTCTCCCACGGGCCGAATAACCGTATCC
>CAYZHL010000214.1:373-4916 GCA_964478095.1 uncultured Clostridia bacterium
ATGGCTAGTTGGTTGACCCCGCGCTGAAGCACGAATCTGATTCCGGCCCCAAGCCCGGCTATCCCCAGTGTGTTGGGCGTGCCGGGCTCGAACTTGTCGGGCAGCAACCCGGGCTGGAACTCCTCATCAGATCGACTACCTGTGCCGCCCTGCACAAGAGCGGCCATCTCAGCTGCGGCGCGCGGGCTCAGTACCATCCCGCCCGTCCCCTGCGGCCCGTAGAGCCCCTTGTGGCCGGTGAAGGCCAGAACGTCCACATCCAGGGCACTCAGGTCAATGTCGGTCGTCCCTGCAGTCTGCGCCGCATCTACCACCATGAATACTCCGGCTTCGCGCGCTATGCCGGCAACTTCGGCCACGGGCATCACAGTGCCGCACACATTGGAGGCGTGGGTCATCACGATCATCCGCGTGCTGGGCCTGAGCGCCCGACGCACATCGCGAGGGTCCAGCCTGCCGTGCGCATCACAATTGACCACCGTGACCTCGGCAGCCACGGTTGCCTGCGCCGATCTCAAGGGCCGTATCACCGAGTTGTGCTCCATACTGGTAGTCACAACGTGGTCACCGCGGCGGAGCAATCCATGTATGGCGAAGTTCAGCGCGTACGTGATATTGGGGGTGAATATGACTCGCTCGGCTCTGGATGCGCGAAACAGCTGAGCGGCGGCCTCGCGCGCCTCAAAGACCAATCGACCCGCATCCAGGCTGCTTTCGTAGCCTCCACGCCCGGGGCTTGCGCCGATGTCGTGCATGTAGTGCGCCATCGACTCCCAGACTTCTGCGGGCTTAGGATAAGAGGTTGCCGCGTTGTCGAGATAGACGCGCCTGTCAGTGCCGGCGATATCCAAGGAATGCTCGCCTCCCGCAGCCTAGTATCGCCTTGGCCGCGTCGAGTGTCAACTGTGCATAGAAAAGGATCATAGCTGACTTGCATTCCATTAACATATGCTATTTGTCGTGGTCTGCCGCATCAGCGTATACTTGACGGTGCAGGCATTGTGAGACTGTGCACATACGCAGACAAGTCTGAGAAGGGATTGATTCGGCGTTGAATCAACGTAGAGTGGTGCTGATAGCCGGCGCAGTCGTAGGCGCTCTCAGTGTCGTTCTAGCCATGGCAGGAAACCCGGCGAACATGGGGATATGTGTTGCATGCTTTATTCGGGACATTGCAGGCGGGCTCGGACTGCACAGGGCGGAGGCGGTCCAGTATCTTCGCCCCGAGGTACCCGGCTTTGTGATCGGTTCCATGTTGGCTGCCCTGGCCGCAGGCGAATTCCGGGCGCGGGGCGGGTCTTCGCCGGTGATCCGGTTTGTTCTGGGTTTCTTCGTGATGATAGGGGCGTTGGTCTTTCTGGGCTGCCCCCTCAGGATGGTGCTGCGCCTTGCAGGCGGGGATCTCAATGCCGTCTGTGGCATGCTGGGCTTCACAGCCGGCATATGGGTTGGCGCCCTTGCCCTGCGGCGCGGTTTCACACTCGGCAGGAGCGTGCGCCTCGGCGTAGGCAATGCTGTAGCGCTCCCTGCGCTCAGCGTGCTTCTGCTGGTTCTGGTCGTCGCTGCGCCGGCATTCATCTTCGCTAGTTCCACGGGCCCTGGCTCGGCTCGCGCTCCCGTGCTCTGGGCGCTGATTGCGGGCCTGGTGGTCGGCGCCCTCGCGCAGCGTTCGCGGTTGTGCCTCGCGGGAGGGATACGTGATCTGATCCTCATACGAGACTCCCACCTGTTCAGCGGGTTTGCGGCTATCTTCGTGGTCGCGCTCGTCCTCAATGTGATCTCGGGCCGGTTCAAGCTGGGGTTTCAGGGGCAACCCGTGGCCCATAGCGACTGGCTGTGGAACTTTATGGGCATGGCGGCCGTGGGGCTTGGCGCTTCGCTTCTCGGCGGGTGTCCGCTACGCCAGTGCGTCCTGGCGGGGGAAGGCGATGCAGACTCAGCCATGGCGTTCCTGGGCATGCTTGTCGGCGCCGCGTTCGCTCATAACTGGGGCATTGCGTCGTCGCCGGCCGGCCCGACCGCCAACGGAAAAGTCGCCACGGTTGTGGCTCTCGTGGTGATGGCCATAATCGCGTACATGGGCATAGAGGCGTCCGTGAAACCGAATCAACAACGAACTGCCGGGGAGGCGTGAGATAATGGCTCATCGTGTAGACGCGCGCGGGCTTTCCTGCCCACAGCCTGTGGTGATGACCAAGAAGGCTCTCGAGACAATAGGACTTGGGACAGGCCCCAAGGCGCTCGGGGGATCGGAGATCTCTGATGCTTCGGGACGCTGTGAGATCATAGAAGTCCTCGTTGACAACCGTACTGCCATGGAGAACGTGTCGAGGTTTGCCCGCCACAGCGGTTACGACGCAGATGTGCGCACCGGCGAGGAGGGCGAAGACTGCTACATCGTTCGCATCTGCGTAGAGGGGCGGGCGTAGCATGGACGACCACACTCCTGCACCTGGGCTGACGCCTGTGTTTCTGATCTCCTTTCCCAATGTTCACCATGCGTTCAAATGCGAGAGCGTCATGCGAAAGCCTGGACGCCGGGTTCAAGTGATGCCCGTTCCCAGGCGGATCAGTTCCAGCTGCGGGCTGGCTGTCCAGGTACAGGGCGATGAGATCTTGAACGGTGAGGACGTCGCTCAGGAGCTTGAGAGCGGCGGTGTGGATTACGAGGCGCTCTTCTTGCTCCGCCAGGACGGTCGGTACGTTTTGATAGTTGAGGGCACGGAGGAAAACCGCCGGCAGTGATGAACAGAATACGACAGGAAAGGGGAGGGTCGTATGAGGAGACTTAGGCGCGCGGACGTGCCGGTGGATGACACATGGAAACTGGAGGATCTGTTCCCAACAGCCGACGATTGGCAGAACCAGCTCAACGCCGCGTTGGGCGATATCCCATCGGTGTCGGCATTCAGCGGGAGGCTTGCGGAAGGGGCAGTGACGCTGCTTGAGTGCCTGGAGGCAACGGAAAGGCTCATGATGCGGATGCTCCGAGTGGGCACGTACGCCTTTCTTCGCTTCTCTGAAGACGGATCCAATCCGGCAAACCAGGCGATGATGGGAAGGGTTTCGTCCGTCGAGGCGCAGATGGGGGCCGCGATTGCATTCATTCAGCCCGAGATATTGGCCCTGCCTGACGGCACAGTGGAGCGGTATCTTGAGGACGAGCCGCGCCTTGAGCCGTTTCGGCGGCATTTGGAGCGGGTCCTGTCGAACAAGCCTTACGTGCTGTCTCACGAGACTGAGGCGGCCCTGGCTGCTCTGGGCGAGGTGTTCGGGGCGCCGAATACCATCTATCAGCTCGGCAAGAGCGGCGATATGACCTTCGAGCCTGTGCAGGACTCAAAGGGGCAGGAGACTCCGGTGTCGTTCGCCACGTATGAGGAGACTCTGGAGCTTGCTCCCGACGCGGTCCTCCGCCGCAATGCGTATTCATCGTTCTCCGAAGGGCTGAAGCGTTATCAGAACTCTTTCGGGGGTACTTTTGGGGCCGAGATCAAGAAGAACGTGGCCATGGCGAGAATCAGGAGGTACAAGTCCGCAACTCACATGCTCCTGCATGAGCAGGAAGTCTCGGAAGAGTTCTACCACAACCTGGTGAGCACAATCCAGTCCGGGCTGGCCCCTCATATGCGTCGATACGTGGAACTGCGCAAGAGGGTCCTGGGCCTGGACCAGGTGATGTACTGCGATATCGAGGCACCGCTTGACCCGGGCTTTCGGCCGGGCATCACGTATGAAGAAGGGTGCGGGCTTATCCAGGACGCAGTCGAGATAATGGGCCCCGAGTACGCCCAGATAGTGCGTGACGCCCTTCAGGATAGGTGGATCGATAGGGCGGATAATATCGGCAAGTCCACAGGCGGGTTCTGTGCGCCGGTGTATGATGTGCATCCATACATACTCACTACCTGGGGCGCCAACATGAGATCGGTGTTCACAATCGCGCATGAGCTGGGCCACGCAGTGCATATGGTGTTGTCCTCGCGCAACCAGCGACTCACCAATACCGACATGTCGAGGGTGTTTGTCGAGGCGCCTTCCACGTTCAACGAACTACTTCTGGCACGCCACATTCTGGGCGGCCAGTGTGACGGCCAGATGCGTCGTTGGGTGCTCATGCAGATGCTGGCCACCTACTACCACAACTTCGTCCGGCACATGCTCGAAGCAGAGCTTACGAAGAGAGTGTATGAACTCGCCGAGAAGGGCAGCCCTATCACCGCGGCGCTCCTGTCGCAGCTTAAGGGGGATATTCTGCAGGAATACTGGGGCGGAGCCATTACAGTCGACGACGGCGCCCGCCTCACGTGGATGCGACAGCCTCACTACTATATGGGTCTTTATTCCTACACGTACTCCGCCGGGCTGGTGACTGCCACGGTGGTCGCCGAGAAGCTGGCCGGCGAGGGGCAAGCCGTGGCCGAGCAGTGGGTCCGGGTTCTGAAGGCCGGCAGCACCAAGAAACCCCTCGACCTGGCGAGGATGGCCGGGGTGGACTTGGAGGACGAGGCGATTGTGCGGCGCGCAACCGCCTATGTAGGCC
>CAYZHL010000215.1:0-1150 GCA_964478095.1 uncultured Clostridia bacterium
AGTCCAGAACACAGAACAAGCGAATGTACTACCTGCGCCATTCCCAGGTTTCGGGGCAACGATACCCGTGCTAGTTCCCTCTTACCAAGTTGCGGGAACCAACGTCATATCGTCAGGGATAAGACGCCAAGTGTTGCATGTATTCCAACAGTATGTCATGATATAAGGTAAAGAGTGATAGTATCCAGGGTCTTGGCGGGAGATGAAGGGGTCAATGGCTGAACGGCCAAGCGCGTCTACCGAGAGCGGGTTCAGCTTGGTTGAAGTGGTTGTAGTGGTCGTTCTTCTGGGGCTAGTGGCTGTGGTCGTGTATGTGGGAGCCAGAGGCGCTGTGAGGGTCGGCGAGGCCGGCAGAAGAAAAGCGGAGGCCGTCGCTGTAATGAAGGCCGTGGCCGAGGACCTCAGCGGGCGTGCCGGCGACCTGGCTTCAGCGGTCGGGGCAGGCGAACGGGGATACGCAGGCGGCGTCGGCATTCCGTCGCGGTATGAGGCGAAGTACACCGTGACCGACACGGGAATGGGAACCTGGCGCCTCGATGTGAGGGTGGTGCGAGATGGTGACACACTGGCCTCGGACGCTCTCTTCGTGCACAGACCGGTCAACTGACGCAGCAAGGCCGGACGCTGGCATAACACTGGTAGAACTCATGATAGCTATCGTGCTCATGAGTGTAGTCTTCGTTGGAGTGCTTGCCTACTTTCAGCTCGCAATGGCCGCCAATCTGCGTGTTACCGCTCAGGCTTCCTACTCTCAGGAACTGTCGCTGATGGCCTCGTTCATACTGGACGGCGCGGACGGGCGATATCGCGGTCTTCGGCAGGCAAAGGCTGTTCAAGTTGCACAAGGACATGACTATACGGCATACACCTTCATCTACGGCGGATCGGATGCCGGCCATTCGGAGACGTACTGGTCGAGCAATGGGCGGCTGTACAGGTCGCGCGGCGCAGAGATTCCGGAAGAAATGGGAAATGCGATAGGCCTTCAGATAGCAGCCGCGGACGGCGTCGGCAAGGGTGTTTACTCTCTGGTGATCACGGGCGCAACAGGCGCGGTGGGCGGAACCGAGTACGCCGCCTATGTGCGGTTGAGAAACTACTCTCCTTGAGCCTAGCGGCGCCTGGCGTTCAGCTGGAGTCTGCGACGAAT
>CAYZHL010000215.1:1160-4907 GCA_964478095.1 uncultured Clostridia bacterium
GCAAGGGAGGGCGGCGAAGCATGCCATCGCTTAGGGATGAAAACGGCAGCGCGCTCGTCTACACGTTCGTCTGCCTGGTCGTTCTGAGCTTCATCCTCATGGGGATGCTGCAGACGGCTGCGATGGCTTACCGGGCAGCGAAGTTCCAGGAAAACCGGCAAAGGGCTTTCAGCGCGGCCGAGTCGGGGCTGGCCATCGGCCTTGCGGCCATGTCCAGTGGGATTGTGCTGGAGCGCCGCGAATACGATGTCGACGCACCCAGCATCGACCTGACTGCCGATAACTGGCTAGGTAGCGGCAGCGGGAGCGCGCCGGTCAGGGCATACCTGCCCACCGGCGCCAGCTACAAGGTATGGTTGTCGGCCCAGGATACGAGTGGTCAGTCCACTCTGACATCCAGGGGAACATGCGGCTCATCGTCAAGGGCAGTCGAGGTGACGGTGCACGAACCGCGGATTGTGCCGGCGAATGCGTCGATCACTGCGGCGGCCAAGTCGCCCGGGCATGCGGTTCATCTCAAGGGCGTCACGGCAGTGGAAGGCGATATCCGGATTGAGTCGGCCGACCTCGATTCGCTCAAGATTGAGCCGCCGTTCGGCTGGGGCTTTCTGTCGTTTCTGGTCAACCTAGATGGGGATCTGACCATCGGGAAGGGGGCTCGCAGGTCCGACTTCGTGGAGAGGTTCAAGAAGTACATTCGCGAGAACCAAATCTCTGTGGCCAACGACGCGCGAACATACCCGGCGGCGACGCCTCCGGAGGGCCTTCCTTCCAGGGAGGGAATCAAGAAGAAGTCCATCGAGCGAATCACCATATCGCAAAGCGGCGACTACCCGTTCATCGATCTCGACGGCATCAACGAACTGAGGTTCCAGACGGGCGCTACCGGAGATCCCACTAAAGACGACATCACGATCCGGGTTCGCGGCGATTTCAAGATGAAGGGCATTTCGTCGATCAAGGTTTCGGGCAAAGGCAAGGTAATGATGTATGTCGACCGCGACGTCAAGGATCTGGGGATCAGCTTCGTCGGAGGCCTGTTCGGCAGTGCCGATCCACTGAGGCTCTGGATCTACTGCGCGGGCAAGCATGTCAATCTGCTAAAGGGCATAGGTATTACTTCTTGCATGGTGTATGCGCCTGATGCCAAGGTGACGTATGAGGACCTTGGAATACACCACGGTTCTATCGTATGCGACCAGTTCAAGGCGGAGGGAGCTACCGCCTTCGAATGGGATGAGCGCTGGCGCCAACACAGCTTCGAGCCGGAGGGACGCACTCCCAAAGTCGTACCCGGCTCTTGGCGCGAGAGGCGCTGAGGCGCGCGCTGTCGACTGCTACCTAGCGCCTGGCGCCTCCCCTCGTCGCTGGCCGAGAGTCGCGGTTATATGCGCCCGTTTCTCCCCGTCGATCGGGTAGTAGTAGAGCGCGACCAGTGCGAGCGCAAGCGAGACCAAGGGCACTACCGTCATCAGGAAGCGTAGCCCCGGCGCTACGCTGGCTGGCTGGACCTCGAGTGCCGGATTGTACCCGTGCATGCCCATCACCACGCTGAACGCGATGGCCTCCAACGAAACGCTGAACCTCATCACGAACGCGTTGGCGCCGAAATACGCGCCCTCGCGCCGGGCGCCCGTGCTGATCTCGTCTTCATCGATGACGTCGGCGGCAATGAGCACATCCACCAGCACCAGAACTCCCGCCAGGCCCACGCCGGTGAATGCAGTGGCGATCATTACGGTCGCGAGGTTGTTTACAAACGCGAACGGCACAAGGGCCATCGCGAATACTGCCACTGCCAGCATGCTTGCGCCGCGCGGGCCCAAACGGTTTGTGATGCGCCCCCATACCCACACCATAGGCAGCGCCACGATGAAGATGGGAGCCAGCACAAGGGTATTCTGGGCGTCGCTCAGGCCGAGCACGTACTTGCAGAAGAAGGGCAGTGTGGCTGGGAGCAGCACGAACGTGAACTGCACGAACAGGTTCATGATGACGAACGTAATGAACGACCTGTTGACGAAGGTGTACTTGAACGCTTCAGCGATCGGCAGGCCCTGCTTTTCGCTGAATTCCGGTCGTTCTCTCGATCCGAGCAGGCTCAGGAACATGGCGGCGAGGCCCAGAGCGCCGAAGATGATACCCATTCCGGTCCATCCCACCAGATCGCGGACTGCGGGCGCCATCGCCATCCCGACGATCATTCCCACGATCCCCAGCGCCTGCTTGGCGGCGGAGACGCTGGAGCGTTCGCCCAGCGACGGATACATCTCCGGGAAAAGGGCGGTCCAGTTCAGGATGACCACCGTGAATAGCCCGTCGAATAGGAAAGCCATGCCGAGGAAGTACGCGAACAGGCTGCTTGGGCTGGCCTGCACTGATTGCGGAACTGCCCATACGAGGACGAATATAGCGCAGAATGGGATCGTGCCAAAGAGGATAAACGGAATCCGTCTGCCCCAGCGGGTGCGAGTGCGGTCAGACCATTGCCCTGCAAGGGGGTCGTTGATCGCATTCCAGATGCCATAGATCGTCATGCCGGTTCCATACAGCACGAGCGGCATCTTGAGGACGTCCACATAGTACAGCTGCGCCCACGAGCTGAACGCCTGCCCCAGGAGCGCCGCGGTGAAAGAACCCAGGCAGTACAGGAACGTGCCTGACGGAGCGCCGTACCTGCTGCCTATTCGCGACCTCATGCCAACGCCTCCCTGTGAATGCTTGTTTCGATGCAATTTCGACAGTCAGCTCTCCTTACCTTCTTGTCAGGTTTACTCAGCACGTGTAGGATATCTATCGTCGACGTCTAACTACTGCATTGATTGTGCGTTGGGCAGGTGAGATTCCGAACGATGGTTAATGCAAAACAAGTGAGGGCAGGCGCTGCTGTGACGCTTGCTGCGGTATTCATCGTTATGCTGGTGATGCCTCGTGCTCTAGGTTCCGAATCGGGTTCTGAAACCCGGGGGAGCGGCGCCCCCGCTGACCTTACATACTCGATCGAAGAGCGGCAGCGGATCTGCGAGGAGGTCTGGCGTAAGGTAGGCCTCTGGTACAGCTACTTCGACGACAAGGGCATCGATTGGGAATCAGTGAAACCCCGCTATCTTGATCTGGCCGCCGGGGCAAGGAGCGACCGCGAGTTCTTCTCCTGCATAACCGGCCTGCTGCGCGAACTTCACGATGGCCATTCATACGTCTACGAGTACCCGAAGCCGATTTCCGGCGCCGGCGCCAGAGGAACACCTCGCATGCGCGTGGTGGAGGCGGATGGCAAGCCCATCGTGGCAGAAGTCTCTTCGGGCTCTGATGCCGAAGCCAAGCGAGTCGTGCCCGGGCTCGAGATCGTGTCGGTAGATGGGCAGCCGGCAGAGGACCGGATTCGTTCCCTGATTCCTCTCGTCACTGCGTCCACGTTGTGGTATGCGCGGAGCACTGCTGTTGCCGCGATCCTAAACGGCGATCTGGATAAGGAAGTCCAGGTTGAACTGCGTCGCCCTGACGGCGCCGTGTTTGGCGTGCCGCTGGCGCGTGAGCCTTTTGAGCGTCGGCCTGCGGCGATCAGCGCCCAGGTGTTAAGCGGAGGCATCGGGCTGCTCCGCCTTCCGTCTTTCTCGGCGTCCAATTTGGGGCTGAAGTCGGGAGACGCTCTGGTTCGCGCATTCGACGATGCTCTGGAGCAACTCCGGGCGGCGAAGGCGATCATCATCGACATGAGAGGCAACGGCGGGGGCGACGATGCTGTGG
>CAYZHL010000216.1:0-1649 GCA_964478095.1 uncultured Clostridia bacterium
CGGCGCTCTAAGCCCGCTCGTCGCAGCCATGGGCGTGCTCATCTGGCTGGAGGCGGGACGCGAGGCGCGCTCAGCGCCGTACTCAGCCATGAGGTCGGCGATGAGGAAACGGGCAGGCCTTGCTCGCAAGGGGTTCGCGCCGGCGGCGCTGATCGTCGCAAGCCCGGATGCGGGCGCAGGCGCATTGCTCGTCCGGCTTTCCGGGCAGCATTTCGCGTTCGTATCGGTAGTAGGGCCTGACGGCAGAGAGATGGGCCGTCTTTCCGAGATTGAACTGATGGATGGAGTTTGCGCCCGGGGGCCCGGCGTGAACTTGGGAACACTGGTGAGGGGAAGCAAATATTGATGGTGAACAAGGACCTGTTGGTAACAGATATACTCCCAAGAGTGTCGCAGCCCGCCCGATATACCGGGCACGAGCTGAACGCCGGAGCAGGCTACCGCGCCGACGCAGAGGCCACGCTGCTTCTGGCCTTTCCTGACGTGTACGAAGTCGGGATGTCGTACATCGGCTTCAAGATACTGTATGACATCGTCAACAGCAACCAGGCGTGGGCGGCTGAACGCGCTTTTGCGCCCTGGCCCGACATGGAGGCGCAGATGCGGGTACACGAGATTCCCCTGTACGGCCTGGAGACCTATACGCCCGCCCGAAACTTCGACCTTATGGGCTTCACTCTCCAGTATGAACTGACATACTCCAACGTTCTGAGCATGCTTCAGCTTGCGGGGATACCTATGCACGCCGACAAGAGGGCAGAAGGCGACCCGATAGTCATCGCGGGAGGGCCGTGCGCGTCCAATCCTGAGCCGATGGCGCCCTTCTTCGACCTGGTCGTCGTGGGCGATGGTGAGGAGGCCATCGCCGACATCATGAGCGAGACAGCTCGAGGAAAGCGCGAAGGCGCGCCCAGGGCGGAGATCGTAAGCAGGCTGGCCAGGATTCCCGGCGTGTACTGGCCGCAGGCGCGAAACCATGTTGAGCGGCGAATCGTCACCGACCTTGACTCTGCCGAGTACCCTCGGAAGTTCGTGGTGCCGTTTCTGGAGGCAGTCCATGACCGCGTGGCGCTTGAGGTGATGCGAGGGTGCTCCAGAGGATGCCGATTCTGCCAGGCAGGGATGATCTACCGGCCTGTGCGCGAGCGCAGCATGAACAACTTGTGCGAGCTTGCTGAGGCGCTTGTCGGCAGTTCGGGATATGAAGAGCTGTCGTTGCTTTCATTGTCGAGCGCCGACTACACGCGCATAAAGGACCTCATCTCGAAGCTGGCGTCCGAGTACGGCCCTCAAGGCGTCGCCGTATCATTGCCTTCCCTGCGCGTGGATTCGTTCTCGATCGCTCTGGCGCGTGATGTGGAGAAGTCGCGCCGCACCGGGCTGACGTTCGCGCCTGAAGCCGGAACACAGCGCATGCGCGACATCATCAACAAGGGCGTTACTGAGGACGACCTGATGGCGGCGGCGACTGATGCGTTCGAGTCGGGGTGGGACCAGATCAAGCTGTACTTCATGATCGGCCTGCCTTTTGAAACCCTGGAAGACATCGATGGCATTGCTGCCTTGTCCAGGCGCGTGCTCCAGCTGGGGCGGCAGGTCGCGGGCGCCCGCGGCAAGGCCGGTCGGGCGCGGGTGAATGTGAGTGTATC
>CAYZHL010000216.1:1712-2284 GCA_964478095.1 uncultured Clostridia bacterium
GGAGGCTGCATTCGCCAGGGGCGACCGCAGGCTGGCGCCGGTCATCGAGCGCGCTTGGGACTTGGGCTGCAGGTTTGATGGATGGTCGGATCAGTTCAGGCCCGGCCTCTGGCAGCAAGCCTTCTCCGACATGAGCCTGGATTCCTCTATGTGGGCCAACGCGGAGTACGGATACGGCGATACCCTGCCGTGGGACCACATCGACATGGGCGTTTCCCGCGCGTTTCTGTTGCGCGAGGCGCATCGCGCGGAAGACGGACTCACTACGCCCGACTGCCGCGAGGCTGGCTGCTCGGGTTGTGGCGTCTGCCGGGGCGATGTCCGCGTCAGGCTGGCCGGCGAGTTTGCCGGCAGCTCCTCGCAAGGGGGCGGACAGGCATGAGCACAACGGTTGTGCGGGTGCGACTCGGAAAGGGCGACCAGATAAGGTTTGTGTCGCATCTGGGGTTCATGAGAGCATTCGAGCGCACGGTCAGGCGCGCGCGTATTCCGGTGGCCTACTCGGGGGGGTACCATCCTCACCCGAGAATATCGTTTGCGACGGCTCTGGGTGTGGGCATGACCAGCGAGGC
>CAYZHL010000216.1:2294-4901 GCA_964478095.1 uncultured Clostridia bacterium
GACATGGAGCTGGATGGGGCGGCCTCAGGTAGTCTGTCCACACAGGAGCTGTTTGACCGACTGCAGCTAGCGGCGCCGCCGGGCATGCCGGTGATAGCGGTGTGCACCGCAGACGGCAGGCCGACTCTGGCGTCCCGCATAGAATGGGCATCCTACCGCATAGGCGTTCATGACGCCGTCCGGCATGAACTGAAGGACGCGGTACTAGAGTTGCTTTCGTCCGATAGTGCAATTGCAGAGGTCAACACCAAGAGCGGGCAGCGCCGTGCCGATATACGTCCGTTGGTACGTGAGATATGCTGGTCAAGCAGCGGCGCTCTCGAGTGCACCGTGGCATGCGGAGGGCGGGCCCACGTCCGTCCGCAGGACCTCATAGCCCATCTTCGCTCGATGCAAGGCTGCGGCGGCGCGCCTGGGCAAGAGTGCGAGCCCATCGGACGATTCGGTATCCATCGGACGGGCCTATATTTCACGGATAGAGAAGGCGGGGATCTTGTGTCCCCGATGAGTGTTGAATGCAGGGATTTGGTCATGGCGGGGAGTTGACCCGAGGGAGTTGAGTTATGTGGCTAGAGAGATCATTGTCAACTCCGAAAGCGGCGAAGTCAGGGCCGCGGTCCTCGAAGATGGAGTGCTGGCCGACTTGTTTATCGAGCGGTCGCTTCACCCGAGGTACGCAGGGAACATTTACAAGGGAACCGTCGAGAACGTGCTTCCCGGTATGCAGGCGGCTTTCGTCGATGTGGGGTTGGAACGAAACGTATTTCTGTATGTAGACGATGCCCTCGCGGGGCGAAACGGCCGCGAGGGGCGTATTGTGCGCGAAGCGGACGGCGAAGAGATCACAGTGCCGAACAAGAAACCGCGTTCGATCAAGGACATTCTCAAGCCCGGGCAAGAGATTATCGTGCAGGTCAGCAAGGAACCTATCGGGACCAAGGGCGCCCGGGTAGTCACCGATATCACGCTTCCAGGCAGATATGTCGTGTTGATGCCCACCGTGGACTACGTGGGCGTATCGCGGAGGATAGATGAAGACGGCGAGCGGGACAGACTGAAAAAGATTGCGCAGTCGGCCAAGCCCAAGCGCATGGGCGTTATCGTGCGCACGGTTGCCGAGGGACTGAGCCAGGAAGAGATCGCCTCCGACATTCAGTTCCTGGTGAAACTGTGGCGCAGGATTCAGGCTCGGGGCAGACGCGCCAAGGCGCCGGCATTGCTGCACAAGGATTACGATCTAGTCTTTCGGCTGGTGCGCGACCATTTCGCCGAGGATGTCACGCAGTTTGTCGTGGACGACCCGGATGATCTTAAGAAGGTCAATGACCTTGTGAAGATGTTCCCGGAACCCATGCGCGATAAGGTGCACCTTTACACGGGTCAGGAGCCGATCTTCGATTCGTACGGGCTGGAAGAGGAGATCGCCCGGGCGCTCCGGCGCAAGGTATGGCTGGCTTGTGGCGGTTATCTTGTGATCGACCACACTGAGGCTCTGACCGTGATCGACGTGAACACTGGGAAGTTCACAGGGTCCACGTGCCTTGCCGACACCGTCCTCAAGACCAATCTGGAAGCTGCCACGGAGATCGCGCGCCAGATGAGGCTGCGGAACATCGGCGGCATAATCATCGCGGACTTTATCGACATGGATGATGAGGAGCACCAGAAGCAAGTCGTGCGCAAGCTCGAAGAATCGCTGGCACGCGACAAGACCAAAGCTTCAGTGCTGGGCTTCACTCAGCTCGGACTGGTCGAGATGACTCGCAAGAAAGTCCAGCAAGGCCTGGCAGAATCCATGATGAAAGTGTGCCCTATGTGCGACGCCCGTGGAAGGATCCTCTCCGAGGAAACCCTGGCGTTCCGTGCGATGCGCGCTATCAAGAAGGAAGCGCTGTCGACCTCCCAGCCGGCGATGCTGGTATTGCTGCATCCGTCCGTGGCGGCCGTGCTCATAGGGTCGGGGGGGTCCAACCTTGCGGCCCTGGAAGAAGAGACCGGCAAGGCAATATACGTCAAGGGCAGTTTCGACCAAAAGGTCGAGGACATTGTTGTGGCGGCCGTGGGCACCAGGGAGGATGTAGAGAAGAAAGCCCTGCCAGTGGTGGCCGGCGACCTGATTGACGTGGCGATAGAGGAACCGCACATGACCAATAGCCGTGACGGAATAGCGCGGCTCGAAGGATATGTCATCGACGTAGAGGGCGCCGGCCGGATGATAGGAACACGCGTGAAGGCGAAAGTCACCAAAGTCTTCAAGACCTACGCCCGTGCGCGGCTAGTTTCCACCGACGATAGTGCTGCCCAGGCTGAGCAGGCCCAAGAACCCGGGGCAGGCGACCAGGTTCCGGCGGCCAAAGCATCGGGGCATGCGGGCAAGGATCAGGCCTCCGCCGGCGGCGCTGCTTCTGTTCCGGCTGCGGCTGGAACCTCGCCTGCAGCTACGGCCGTGACACCGGTCCCGGCTAAGGCCCCAACTACAGCTACAGCCGCAGCTCCGGCTCCAGCCCCAGCAGCGAGCTTACAAGGCCGCCGGAAAACTCCGCCCCTTCCGGCAGCTCGTAGTGCAGCGTCTCAAATTTTAGCCCCGCCTGCTCCAGCAGCCGCTGG
>CAYZHL010000217.1:0-4893 GCA_964478095.1 uncultured Clostridia bacterium
CGATTACCAAGTGGCTGTGGAAGAAGGCTCGACTATCGTACGGGTGGGAACGGCGATTTTCGGTGAGCGTGCTTACTGAACTGCCAGGCACATCCGACTGGAGGTGAGCATGTGGACCTCGAGTCATTGGCGCGCGAATCAGCGCGCAAGGCAGCTGAATCCAGCTCTCCTGTGTCCATGGGCTTTCTTGAACCCGAGGAGCAGGAAACCATCGTCCGAGCCCTGTCGAACATCGCTGACGTCGTCGTGAAGCGTTACGGGGGATACCGGGGAGCCGCTCGCCGGAAGACTGTGGTGATGCCCGCCTACTACATCGATGAAGCCTATGATCCGAAGGTGTCGTTTTTCGCCCTTCGCGGCGGTGACGCCGCCGGCGATACCGACCGCGAATCCGCAACGGCTTCCCTACGAGCAATGGGCATTCCCCGCGAGAGTATTGGCGATCTTTTCTGGACGGGCCAGGAGTGGCAGGGTGTCGTCGACGCGCTGGTCTTCGAAAGTGGGGGCAACGGCAGCGGTCGCGGCCGAGGAAACCGCGGTCTGAGCGATCTGGCAGAGCTGGATCCGGCGGAGGTTGCCCATCCCGGGCAGGTTGCAAAGGTCATACGCGCTACAGTGGCTTCCATGCGCCTTGACGCCGTGGCCGGGGCGGGCTTCCCGGCATCACGTACCCGCCTAGCACAGGAGATCAGGGTGGGCAGGTTTCGCGTCAACGGCGTGGCTTGCGATTCGCCGGCGGCGCACGTATCCCCCGGAGACGTGATTGTATGTCGCGGGCGCGGCAGGCTTGTCGTTGACGAGGTGGCAGGCGCCACGAAGCGTGGGCGAATCTCTCTGGTTCTCACGCGCTACTCGGTGCAGTTGACTGACCGTAGAGAGGATGGTGGAGATGCTTACGCCACTTGAAGTGCATTCTAAGCAGTTCACAGCCAGGTTCGGGCGATATAGCGCCGCCGAGGTGGATGACTTTCTGGACCTAGTGGGCCAGAGCTACGACCAGCTCTACCGCGAGAACGCCGAGCTCAAGGAGAGGCTCCGTTCACTTTCCGAAAAACCGCCGCAGCATGAGCCGTCGGACGTTGGCGAGACGCTTAAGCAGACTCTACTGATGGCGCAGAAGGCTGCGGAGGACGCCAGGCGAAACGCTGAGGAGAAGGCCCGTCTGATCGTGGAGAACGCTGAACGTGAGGCTGCAGCCGTTCTCGATCGCGCCCAGGAGAAGGTGCGCAGTCAGGAACAGCGTCTGGAGGATCTCGTGGCTCAGCACGGCACGCTCCGGGCCCGGATGAAGGCCATGCTCGAGGCGTACCTTGAGATGCTTGAGGATTCCGCGGTAAGCCTATCTGACGTGCAGCTTGGGCAGGCGCGCGACGGCCGGAAGGAGTAAAACCCACCATGCGCGGGCAGTCTACACCATGCGAGGTGTAGCGCTTGCACAGGAAACCTGGGGCCAGAGCCCGTGAAAATGACCGTGTCCGCTCCAGGGTCGGCCCTTCGGGGAACTCCCTTGTGCCCAAGATCGTTGAACTCTCAAGAAGGCTCGAGGAGTCCAGTATCGCCGAGTACGTCGAATTCATGCGAAACCCCCGGCGCGTCATCTGGTCGAACTTCCTGGGCGGCGCGGCGCGGGGGTTCGGCTTTGCTGTGGGGGCATCGGTACTCGCTGCTGTGTTCCTCTATCTCCTGTCCGCCATCATCTCGCTCAATGTCCCGATAATCGGCAAGTTCGTGTCCGACATTGTGAAGTTCGTGGAGGAACACCGGGGCTGAGGAAACGGGAGAAGGCGAGGGCGATGCCATGGATCCCAGATCGCTGGGGATATACAGGAAGAAGCTCTTGAGGGAGAAGGAGCGGGCCCAGTCTCGGATCACGCGACTTGAGGAGACGTCGGGTTTCGACCGCCCTGAATCGGATTGGGCCGGCGAGCTATCGAGTTACGACAACCATACAGCCGACTCCAGTTCTGCGCTGGAGATGCGGTCGATCAATCTGGGCCTGATAAACCACAGCGAGGACCGGCTTGCGCAGATCGACGCGGCCTTGACCAGGGTGGATCAGGGTGTTTACGGGAAGTGCGTCCAGTGTGGCGCAGACATACCTCCGGAGCGCCTGAGTGCCATTCCATGGGCTGCGAGCTGCGCGGCTTGCGGCGTCAGGCAGCCGTCGCCCGCCGGCACGGGAGATGCCAGGCCTATCGAGGAAGAGGTAATACAGCCCCCGTTCGGCGGCGTCGATCCGGCCAGAGCTTACGATGACCCGGGTGTGCACGGCGAGGACATATGGGACGCCCTTGCGTCGTATGGCAATGCCAACAGCCCGCAAGATGACGAGGCCGGCCATTCCGGAGACGTGGATTCCCACTGAGCGCTGGGGTGCTGACGAGTGAAGCGTTTACTGCTTCATGCTGGTGTGCTACAATGAATCGCAGACTTCATGCTGGTTGCGGAGTGGAGGCTTGTGGCGCTGTTTCTAGTGTCGGCTTGGGTTATGCTGCTGGATCAGGTTTCGAAATCCGTCGTGGGCCGACTGGTTCCGATGTACGGCACAGTCGACTGTCTGGGCGGGCTTCTTCGCATAACTCACGTGCGCAATAGCGGCGCCGCGTTCGGCATCTTTCAGGGCAGGCAACCCCTGCTGATTGCGTCGGCGCTCGTGGCGGCAGCAGTTGTGGTTGTGTCTTATCCCAAGGTTTCGTTTTCGAACTGGCCGGCTCGGCTCGGCCTCGGCCTGGCGCTCGGGGGCGCAGTGGGCAATCTCATAGACAGGCTGCGCTTCGGGGGTGTTGTCGATTTCCTGGAGGTTGGACCATGGCCGGTGTTCAACCTGGCCGACACTGCCATTGTTGTGGGGGTTGCGCTGATTCTAGTGGGGATGATGCGCAGCCCAGGGCGGAAGGAGGAGTAATTCGTGCATCCTGTCCTATTCAACTTGTGGAAATACCCTGTCTATTCGTGGGGGCTTTCGCTAGCCGTCGCCTTCGTCGTGGCAGCAGTGTACGCCGCCATGGCCGGCAAGAAGAGGGGCATTGACCCCGACAACGTAATTGACGTTGCACTGTTCGTATGCATTGCGTCGATTGTCGGGGCGAGGCTGCTTTACGTCGTGCTCAACATCAGAAGCTATATCGATTACCCTATCAGCGTATTCTACATGCGCGACGGTGGTCTCTCCTACTTCGGCGGATTGGGCGCGGGCATCGGCGTCGGCGTGCTGTATTGCCGAAGGCAGAAGATTTCCATCGGCAAGATGGCAGATCTCGCCGGTCCTGCCGTTTCCATCGGCTATGCCATCGCGCGAATTGGGTGTCTGCTCAACGGGTGCTGCTACGGTCGCGCGAGCGAAGTGCCGTGGGCGCTCGCAGCAGGCCCCGGCGGCATGCTGCGCCACCCCACGCAGATCTACGCGTCGATCTCCAGCGTCATCATATTCTTCCTACTGAGGGCGGCAGAGCCCAAGAAGAAGTTCGAGGGCCAGATCCTATGGCTGTATGCAGGACTCTACTCTGTAGCCCGATTTGTGGTTGAGTTCTGGCGAGTAGGTACGCGCGACTACTTCGCGCCGTTTACGGCCACTCAGATTCTATGCGTACTCCTAGCGGTGTTGCCCTTTGGGGTGATCCGAGTCAAGGCTCGCGCGGCAACATCGGTCGAGCCGGGCATGCCGGGCGCCGCGGGGCCTTCTGCGCGGGCGTAGGCCATGGGCGTAATCGTCTCGAGCCCTGCTCATGCCGATGCAGGCTTGAGGCTGGACGTGTACCTTGCGAAGGAGCAGGTTGCTCCTTCGCGTTCTTCTATCCAGAGACTAATAGACGACGGATCCGTGCGAGTAAATGGCAGGGTTGAGACCAAGCCGTCTTACCGGGTAAGCGCAGACGACGTCATAGAAGTGTCGCTGCCGCCGCCTGAGGTCGCCCCGGCATGCGTGCCTCCCGAGGACATCGTGATCGCGGTGCTGTACGAAGACGATGACGTGCTGGTAGTGGACAAACCCCGCGGCATGACTGTTCATCCGGGGGCGGGCCGAACAACCGGAACGCTGGTCAATGCTCTCCTTGGCCGGCAGATGAGCCTGTCGGGCATTGGGGGCCCGCTTAGGCCGGGCATCGTTCACCGTCTTGACCGCAATACTACTGGTGTGATGATTGTGGCTAAGAACGATCGGGCTCACTTGAAGCTTGCGGCTGACCTGGCCGCCCACCGAGTAGGCCGCCACTACCTGGCGCTGGTGCGCGGCGGCGTAGCTGAGAATGAAGGGGTGGTCGATGCTCCTATCGGGCGTCACCCTGTGGATCGAAAGCGTCAGGCAATCGTGTTCGGCGGCAGGCGGGCCGTGACGCGCTTTCGAGCGCTCGAAAGATTCGGCGACTACACACTGATTGAGGCGACACTGGAAACGGGCCGCACACATCAGATAAGGGTCCATATGCAGTACATCGGCCGCCCGGTGGCGGGCGATCCAGTGTACGGCGGCGTCCGGGGCGAGCTGGGCTTGGCTGCGCAGGCACTGCACTCTGCAAGGGTGGAGTTCACACACCCGGCAACAGGAGAATACATGGTATTTGCGGCTGATATGCCCGGCGACATGCGCGCCGCAGTCGAGACGCTTCGGGCACGGGCAGGCAGGGGGCCCGCGGGCAGATGAGGACCGTACTGCGCGCTCTGGGCGCATGTCTTCTCTGCATTTTGGCCGTCGCGACAGCGTGCCGCTTCGGCGGCGCGGTGGGCGCGGCCGGGATCGGCGCGCGCTCCGGCAAGCTAGAGGTGTCAGAGCAGGCCGTGCGCCTGCTTGCCCAAGTCGCCCGGCAACCCCGGCTTACGCTGGCCATGGCAGGCGACTGCATGTTCGATCGGGGTGTCAGGGCGATCTGCGATGAGCGGGGAAGGGAATGGCTC
>CAYZHL010000218.1:0-3879 GCA_964478095.1 uncultured Clostridia bacterium
GCCCTGGGCGTCCACACGGGTCTCATGACAGACCTGCTCGGGATGGGCAGCCAAATCGAGAGCATGCTCGATACGATAGAGAGTGTGATCGCGGACATGGATTCGTCGATGCCCGCGCCGGCAGAGCTGTCCATGGCTGCGGAGCTTGTGTCGCTTGCGTCTGATGCACGCGATATTCTTTCGTCCGCCCGGCGGCTGCATTCGGCAGTAATCGGCGTGCGGGACGACGAAAGGGGCCGTGTTTCGGAGACCATCTCCCTGTTTTTCAACGCCGTTGACCCCGTGCCCAGATGCGACCATGATGATCCGAGCCCGGCGTGGACGTGGGCCTTCCGTGAGCGCCCGCCCCGGGAGGCCTTGAGCCGTGCGAGGCTGACCGGCTTGATGCACGGGGCCTCGTGGAGAGCGTTCTGGAAGAACGGGGAGTTTGTGGTGTCGGTATCGTTGCCGTCGTTACCGCCGTTACCATCGCCGTCGCAGGCGCCCGCGCATTTGCCCGCGCCATCGGCATCGCTGTTGCCGGGCCCGTCCTCGGGCCTTGACGTTCCTGCGATAGAGAGGATGCTCAAATCGATGCCGCCGCAGGAGGCGGCGGAGTCGCTTATCCATTCCATCCGGAGTGTGCAGGTCCGTCATGCCCGGAGGCTGCTGGACGAGGCATGTCGGGCACTTGCTGAGATGGCCGGTGCGCTTGGGCCGGAGTTCGATATGGCTTCCGACCCGGGCTCGGCGCTTGCCGGGATCAGGCGCGCCGTCGCCAAGACCCGGGCCGAAATGGAAGGCTGGTCGCGCCGGTTTGCAGGGGCGTTGGGTTCATCGGATGACGCTGGCGCATGTGCGCAAGGGAGCGCGGATGAGGAGAGTCGGTCATCGGCGGGGGCGAACCACGAATGGCGCCTGCCCGACGAGCTTGACTGCAGCCCTGAGGCGTATCAGGCTCTCCGAACTGCTCATCTGCTCATTGCGGGGATGGGCCCCGAGCAATTGCTCCCGCCTGAGCAGGCCGGGTTGCCGGCTTTTCTCTTGCAGAAGGCCGTGCAGATAGAAGCAGAGCGCAAGCTGGGAGATGCACTGGCGGTGCATCGACTGAAACCCCGGGCGCTCGCAGCCACGCGCGACCGCGGCAAACGTCGTCGAGAGCTTGATCCGGAGTTCGTGCGAAATGCCCTGTCCCGTGCACCGCGAGGCATTAGCCCCGACAGAGTCCGCGGCGGGCTCGAGCGCCTGACCGCCCGCATTCTGGACGGCAGTTCCAGGCCGCTCACCGGCGATCTGTTTCTGGCCGGTCTGGCTCTCGCTTACCTGGATCCCCTGGGTGACCCGGAGCGCTCGGCCGCTCTGGGTTCAGCGCTCCTGGCGATAGGCGAGGCGGCGGCGACTACGGCGGCAGGCAACGCGCAGGAGAGCCGGGACCTCGTGAGGATGGAGCAGGCGGGAATCGAGGCCCTTCTGGCGATGAGTCCATTCGGAGGTCGGGAAGGGCGGTGAGCTTTGAGTGGAATACGGGATCGGGCGCGTGTCCGGAATCGATATGGATTCGCTGGTTGAGCTCTTCAATGATGCTTACAGCGACTATTACGTCGACGTTCAGGTCAACCCAGCCCGACTACGCGGACTGATAGAGAGGGAGGATATCCAGGTCGACAACTCCTTCGTCGCGTACGAGGGCCAGCTGCCTGTGGGAGTGGTGTTCCTCGGCGTGAGAGGCAAGCGCGGCTACATCTGCGGTATGGGGGTTCGCACGAGTCGCCAGCGAAGGGGCGTCGGGGAGCTGCTGATGCGGCGCGCACTGTCCGAATCACGACGGCTGGGGCTCAGTTCGGTGCAGCTGGAAGTGGTGGCTGCCAACCGCCGAGCGATCGCTCTCTACTCCAAACTGGGATTTGTGCCCGTGCGCGATCTGGGCCTATGGGAGAGGAACACTCCACCGCCCGCACAGGCGTCCGGATCGGTGCCTGCTGATCACGGGACTCGGACGCGCCGGGACGATGTTACCGCCCCATTGCAGACTGAAGTGCGGGTCGGCGCGGTGCGGATGGCAGGCGTGCTTCCCCTGGTAGACGCGTTCAATGAAATCCGACCTTGCTGGCAGAATGAGGCGCAGTCACTTGTGAAGATGAGCGACAGGCTCGTAGGTTACGTCTCTCACGTCGACAGTGCGGCTACAGCCTATGTCGTGTTTGGCGACTCGGCCGGCGGCCTGTACGTAGCCGACTTCGCTGCCGCTCCCAGGCTGGTCAGTGCCCAGAGGCAGAGCATGTGTGAGATTCTGCTATCGGCGGTAGACCGAGACGTACCGCGAATGTCGGCGAAGGCTTTCAACATCCCCCTCCAGGGATACCAGGAGGCAGTCCTTCGCGCCCGCGGGTTCGACCTTACCCTTGCCCAACAGGAGATGGTGCTGTGTTTAAAGTGGCGCTGACTACATTTGCTACAGTATTCTTGGCCGAACTGGGCGACAAGACTCAACTTGCGACCATGCTTCTGGTGGCGCAGGGCAAGTCGCCTCTCGCGGTCTTCTTGGGATCAGCATCTGCCCTGGTCGTGTCGTCGCTCGTAGGTGTGTTGGCAGGAGGCTTGATTGCGAAGTACATCCCTGAGATATGGGTGAGGATAGCGGCAGGGTCAGGCTTCATCATTCTCGGCGTGCTTCTGCTGCTAGGCCGGTTCTGACATGCACAAACAGGAGGTGTGTCCGGCACATGAAGACTAGGATGCTCGTTCCCGCGTTACTGGCGATGACCGTGGTCATCTCGGCTGCCGTGGCCGCGTGGACTGTCCCCGTGTCTGCGGCCGGCCTGCCCAGCCTGGAGGAGAGGATCGCCGCAGCCGATCTGCACTGGTCTCGACGATCGCAGGCAGGCGTGACCGAACTGCTTTTGCAGAACTTGGAGGATGCGGATAGGGACTACCCCAACCAGGGCGAAGTCCTGTGGAGGCTCGCCAGAGCATACTGGTGGAAGTCGACTCGCACCCCCAAGGATGACAAGAAGACTAGGATCGAATGGCTGGACAAGGCCAAAGCCACAGGCGAGAGGGCGGCCAAGGCGGCCCCTGCGAACCCAGATGCCCACTACTGGTATGCGGCTGCGATGGCTGAGACCGGCGTGGCCAGGGGCATACTGCAGAGCTTGTTCATGGTGAAGCCGACGAGGGAGGCATTAGAGCGCGGGCTGGCGGCAGATCCCAACCATGCAAGCTGCCATTACCTCATGGCAGAGCTGTACCTGCAGCTTCCCGGGCCTCCACTCTCCATGGGCAACAAGCAGAAGGCTGTGGAAGAGGCAAGGCTCGCCGTGAAGTACGGGCCCGATTCATCATCCCACTGGCTCGTGCTGGGTCGCGCGCTTATCGCCACAAAGCAATACGCTGAGGCGCGCCAGACGCTCAACACGCTGCTCGCTATGGCGCCTGACCTGGGCGATCCGGACGGAACGAGGGCCGATCAGGACGAAGCTCGGGCCGAACTGCAGTCGATAGCCAACAAATGAGGTGGACGTGACACGAAGATAGCTTACTGTTCGCTCGGGTGCTCCAAGAACCTCGTAGACACGGAGACGATGATGGGACTCCTGCGCTCGGCCGGCATGGAGCCGGCAGCCGACAGCGATTCGGCTGACGTAGTGTTCATCAATACGTGCGCATTCATTGCCGACTCGGCGCAGGAGTCGGTCGATACCATACTGGAGTTTGCCCGCGACCGGCGTGAGGGAAGGATAGACGCGCTGGTAGTGGCGGGATGCCTGGCTCAGCGTTACGGCCGGTCGCTCATGGAAGAGATCCCCGAGATAGACGCGCTGATCGGCACGGGAGATTGCGGCCTTTGCGTGGAGGCCGTGCAGGGCGCTCTAAGAGGTGAGCGCCCGGTGCTTCGCGGCG
>CAYZHL010000218.1:3889-4831 GCA_964478095.1 uncultured Clostridia bacterium
GCGGCGCTCCGGGTTACCTGGCCAAGGAGGGCGGCCCGCGGGTCATCGCTACCCCAAGGCATTTCGCGTATCTCAAGATAGCGGAAGGCTGCGCCAATAGGTGCTCTTACTGCCTCATCCCGTCTCTGCGCGGCCCTGCAAGGAGCAGGCCGGTGGAGGCAATCGTTTGCGAGGCCGAGTGGCTTGCGTCGTCGGGGGCACGAGAGCTTATCGTGATCGCCCAGGACACCACGGCGTATGGGCGCGACATATATGGCCGGCCGTCGCTGGCCCGGCTCCTACGCGAGCTGGCCGGGGCGGAGGGGGTAGAGTGGATCAGGGTGATGTACACCTACCCTTCTCTCATCGATGATGAGTTAATCGATGTGCTCGCAGGCGAGGAGAGAATCGTGAAGTACCTCGACATTCCCATGCAGCATGGTTCGGACAAGGTGCTTCAGATGATGAGCAGGCAGTCATCGAGGGCACAGATGATAGACGTGTGCCGGCGCCTGCGTGAGCGAGTGCCGGGGTTGGTGATACGAACATCGCTCATAGTGGGATTCCCGGGCGAAACCGACGATGATTTCCAGCAACTCCTGAGCTTCATCGACATCGTGCGACCGGAACGCGCAGGAGTGTTCGAGTTCTCCGCCGAGGAAGGGACGCGCGCCTACGATATGCCGGGGCAAGTGCCGGGTGAGGTTGCCGCGAGCCGTCGGGGCGCCGCAATGGAGGCCCTGGCACGCATATCCCGCCAGTTCGGCGAGTCGCGTGTAGGCAGTACAGCGCGGGTGCTGGTGGATGGGCCTTCCGATGAGTCGGACCTCGTAGTTGAAGCCAGGTCCTACGCCGAGGCGCCCGAGGTGGACGGCAAGATCTACATCGGCGACGCCGAGCTGGCCGCAGGCGAGATGGTGGACGTCAGGATAACCGATGCCGGCCAGTACGATCTGGCGGCGG
>CAYZHL010000219.1:0-4528 GCA_964478095.1 uncultured Clostridia bacterium
TTCCCCGAGGGCCATCGCCATACTCATCAGAGCGCGTGTTGGTCACCGGCGACATGAACTGGTTCAGCAAATACCCGTGGGCGCCGTGCAGTTCCACACCATCAAACCCCGCGTGTGCCGCCCAACGGGCGCATGCCGCGAATGCCGCGATCACCTGATCTATCTGTTGCGCGTCCATGGCAGTTGCTGCCGGTTCGTCGGGAGATGCCTTGACGGCAGAGGGGGCAATGGGCGTTTGGCCGATTACCGCAGCATCAGCCCTCGCGCCCGCATGAGTCAGCTGGATCACAGCCCCGGCGCCGTGGCGATGAATCTCGTCCACCAGCGGTCGCAGAGAATCCACGTGGGCATCGGATACCAGGCCCAGCTGTCGTCGGTGCCGCCGGCCAGAGGGCTGGACGTAGGTGTGTTCAACGATGATGAGGCCTACACCGCCCGCGGCCCGAGCACGGTAGTACTCACTCGTTTCGGGTGTGACGTAACCTTCTTCGGTTCCTGTGTAGCTTGCCATCGGGGGCATGACAATCCTGTTTTTGAGCTTGAGCCCGCGTATGTCGATTGGAGAAAACAGACCTGACTGAGACATGAGTTTATCTCGAACCTCCCAACCCGCGATTCTCAGCGATTCGCCTTTCCGGTAACGTTGTCGACCTTGATCCTGATCACTCCGGTATTGGCAACCGTTTCGTCACTACATGCGAACGTCGCCCCCGGCGCCAGGCGCTCCGTCATCTCGGCAAGCAGCCGGTGTTTTGTCGCAGAATTGTACACTGTGTAGCACACTCGTACGTCCTTTCGCAGGTTGTCGAGCTTCCGGCCGCGAACCGCGCAATGGATGATGATGCAGCCATCCACTACCGCATGATTCACAGGCACAGCGTATGGACCGCCGTCAGCGTCGATCATTGACAGTACCCCGTGCTTGGCCTGGGCTAGGAGTTCCATAGCTTCGCTGGACGTGATCTCTCGATCGGTTCGGCGCATTCAACCACCTACCTGTTCAGGCAAAGTCAGGAAGGCCATGATTAAGAAGCGTCTAATGATAGTATACGACAGTCTTCTGTCGACTTACCACGATACCTTAAGACTTCAAGCCAGCACGCCCCCGACCCAAGCTCGAGCAACTACGAATGCGAAGGGAGTGCTCTCATTGCCCAAATACCGTTTCACATGGGATACCTTTGATGATTCCACCGTTACTGCCGTGGCCAGAGCGTGCGGGTTTGATCCAGCAGCGCCCGCACCAAAGAACGCTGACGCTGCTACCGACGCTGTGGCGGACGTTGACGCTGTCGCCGCTGCCGCCCGCGAATGGCTGAGGATCAACTGGGCCCGCCCCGATGAGGAACTAGTGCGCCGCTCCAAAGCAGAACTCGAGCGGACCTGGCTTCCTGAGTATCCGCTACTTGGGTCTTTCGTCACCGAACTGATAGACCGCGGGCTTGGACCGATGGGCGCACCCAAGAATCGAGGCGAACGCCTAACATATGTCGCCAAGTGCCGTAACAGCACAAGGTTCCGCAAGTTGCTGGCTCGTCACCTGCGGATGTATGGCGAGGATTGGCCTGAAGCCCAAGTCGAGGGAAGCTTCTACCGCAGCTGGGCGGTAATCGATCCCTCGAAGCAGCCTCCTGATCCGAGAATGCCATTCCCGTACCAGGTGGAAGCCTGGAATAGTCTCTCTGCATGCGCCGCCCGAAAGGATTCGCCGGGAGGATTCCCCGGGCTTCTGGTCATGCCCACGGGGGCGGGTAAGACCTATACCGCGGTGCACTGGCTCATGGAGAACGTGGTAGCTCGCGGCGGGCGGGTGATGTGGGTCGCTCATCGGGAAGCCCTACTTGAGCAGGCGCAGGAATGGTTCACGCGCCTTGCAAGCCTTGCCGCAAGCCCCACTCGTGAGGATCCACTCGTAATCCGAATCGTGTCGGGCCATTACTGCGTTGTCAGCCAGCTTACTACCGATGACGACATTATGCTATGTTCTGTGGCAAGCCTCGCCCGGCACAAAGCCGTGGTGCAGAACATCCTGAGCGATCCGAGCATCTTCCTGGTTATCGACGAGGCCCACCATGCCCCGGCCAAGAGCTATAGGGACATCATCAAGTACATGAAGGAACTGAAGCACAACAAGCTCCTGGGCCTTACGGCCACGCCGACGCGGATGATCGAATCAGAACGAGCGATGTTGTCGCAGTTGTTCAACAACAACATCATTCACCAGGTCCAGTTCAGGGACCTTGTGGAACACGATTACCTGGCTCGTCCTATAAAGATACGCGTTTTCACCGACATCGAGGCGGAGAGCGGCATGACCGAGGACGAGCGCCGGCATGTCGCCACCTTCGACAACCTCAGCGAGGAGACTCTGGACAGGCTGGGAGCTATGAACGAGAGAAATGACATCATACTAGGCCATTACGCGGGCAACAAGGACAAGTACGGCAAGACGCTGGTGTTTGCAACGTGCGTCCAGCATGCATGTCTTCTGAGAGACAAGTTCCGAGCAAATGGCGTGAACGCTGAGTATGTGGCAAGCTGGCGGCCTGACGGAGAAAGCATCAATGAGAATGAGGTAAGGGACGAGTTCATGTCGGCCGAGAGTGGCCTAGACGTCCTCATCAATGTGGAGAAGATGACGGAAGGGACCGATCTTCCGGGCGTTCAGACGGTCTTTCTCGCAAGGCCGACTGACTCGGCAGTGCTAATGCAGCAGATGGTAGGGCGGGCGCTGCGCGGCCTCAAGGTAGGTGGAACGCCGCTAGCGTACCTCGTATCATTCGAAGACCACTGGGAGCAGTTCACCGAGTTCGAGCGCCCGTTCGACCTCATCCCCTCGCTTGTTGACCCATTTGAGGAAGTTGCACCGAGTGAGGTTAAGGTAGAAGAGGATGTAGCTGATCGAGTACTAGAAGTAGTGCCTTCCGAAATCATGCGAGCCGTGTCCGCAGCTCTAGGCAGACTGCCAGTGTCACGCAGCCGCAGCCAGGTTTTTGAGGCAGTACCTTGTGGGTGGTACGTGCTTGCGCGTTCCGCCCCGACCGGCGATGACGTAATTCAGATCATACCCGTCCACCACCACGACAAGTCGTGTTGGGATGCGTTGGTCGGGTATCTGGCGGCGCTGACTCCGGCGCAGGCAGAGAGCGTCGCGCCTGACGCAGTCTACGAAGAGTACTTTGGCGATTGCGACATCCCTCGTCCGGGGAAGGGATTCGTAGAGCAGATGATCGCCCACCGCGCAGCGGGCGGAGATGAGCCTGAATGGCAGGACTTCGCGGCGCGGGAGAGGATCGATCCTGCGGAGACAGCCCGGGAAATCGTAGAGTCCAACTACGGGGCGCGCGAATCCTACGCTATCGTGGAAGAGCGTTACCGCTCAGCATTGGCCCAGGCCGTCTACCCGAACCTGCGCGAGTTCAAGACGGCAGTCGACGAGGCAGTGTGGGACCTGCTCAATCCGGATCAGGCCGTCAGAGTGCCCCTGGGCATCCCGGTGTTCGAACCTCGACCCGACGAGCTGATGGCGCCGGGTCCTGCACATGACCTTTCGGAGATACTCCATTCGATGCTGGTCGCCGCCGCTCGCATACTGGAGGTTGCGCAGCTTGATGAGGGCGGGGTCGAGATCGTATGGACGAAGAGGTTGATAAAGGGCTGGTATGCTGAAGCGCACTACGGAGATGCCCCCGAGTACGGCCACGGACTCATCAGGGTCAATATGCTGCTCGACAGTCCCGATGTCTCCCGTGACACAATGGAGTTTCTGCTCTGGCACGAGTTCCTGCACCTATGGCTCAAGCAGGGCCACACCCGGGAGTTCCGCAGCCTGGAGATGAGGTGGCCCACGTTCGTGCAGTGTGACAGAGAGTTGGATACCATAAGCGAACGGTACGGGGTGAGCTTCTGGTAGAGTGAGATCGCGAATCGAGGGAGTCGCAGTCACCAGACGGCAGCGCCACGGTCAAAGCGAGAGCGGTTGGGGCGGAAGCGGACCCGGGGATGGATCCGGGGATAGGCCCGCGGGTAGATCGGGCAATAGAGCCGGGGGTGGACCCGGGGATAGATGGAGGACCACCCTAGCTCAACGATATACCCCCGGGGGTATTTAGGCAGAGATGCCGTCAGATTTTGATAGTAGTTTCGCCGGAAAACGCAATTTTCGAGTACATCGATTTGGACCGGGGGCGACGGGCTGGCGGATCGGCCTTGCGAAGTGCGCTCTTGGGGTCGACGGAGGCCTATTATTTGGCATGCGGCCTGGATACTATGCCGCCGGCCAAGCGGCATTGCCAGATAGATCCAGGCGATGGGACATCCTGGCGCTTCCCTTGCCCGGTTCCACGCCCGGGTCGGTCGGATAGTAAGCGTCAAATAGTGCCCACTTAGGGGTGAGCAGGCAGAAGACCGTGAGCTCAACTGATCAGCGAGCTGTCGTCCGCCGTAGTCCCCATGACCCATCTTCAGCACCCTTGCGCATTGATCCGCTGAGTTTTAGGGATCCCACGTTTCGCGAGGGATGGTGACG
>CAYZHL010000219.1:4605-4814 GCA_964478095.1 uncultured Clostridia bacterium
AAGGGCCCTGAACGTCTTGTGGGGAAACAGCTTCGATTCAGACAGCATCCGGCTGCCGTCGGGCAGGATCACGACTACGACGGCGTCGAACGAGTCGAGTATCATTCGAGCCGTAGGTCGTTTTGTCATTCGTTTGCCCGGTATCGGTAACTCTTCGTTCTTGATTTCCGCATAGCGCCGCGCCCGGCGTTCGATGATTGCCCGAACCA
>CAYZHL010000220.1:0-4745 GCA_964478095.1 uncultured Clostridia bacterium
GCGCCGCGTCAGGCACCGGCGACAACACAACCAGAACCAGATAACAAGGAGGGTCGGCTACATGAGATTCGATAAGCTCACAGTGAAATCACAGGAGGCCATTGCCCGCGCGCAGAGCATCGCGCGCGAGCGACAGCATCAAGGCATTGGCACCGCCCACCTGCTCGCGGCGCTCCTCGAACAGAAGGAAGGCGTGGTAGCCCCCGTCCTTGAAAAGCTGGGCGTCCTGCCTGCGACCGTTGCCCGCGAGGTAACCGCGGCGCTCGACAAGGCTCCGAAGGTCTACGGGCAGGAACCCGGGCAGTACCTTACTACGCCGGCGGCCAACGTTCTGGAGGAGGCCTCTTCCGAAGCTGAGCGGCTCAAGGACGAGTACGTAAGCACTGAACACATCCTCCTTGCCCTGGCCGGCAGCGATGATGATACAGGCAAGCTGCTGCGGTCGCTGGGCATCAAGAAGGACGACATATACAAGGCCTTGGTGGATGTGCGCGGCACTCAGCGCGTGACCGACCAGAACCCGGAGGAAAAGTACCAGGCGCTCGAGCGCTACAGCCGCGACCTGACCGCGCTGGCCAAGCGGGGTTCGCTCGACCCGGTGATCGGCAGGGATGAGGAGATCCGCCGGGTAATCCAGGTGCTGTCGAGGCGGACAAAGAACAACCCCGTCCTCATAGGCGAACCCGGCGTAGGCAAAACCGCCATCGCCGAAGGGCTGGCCCAGCGCATCGTGGCAGGCGACGTGCCTGAAGGTCTGAAGAACAAGCGGGTGCTGGCTCTGGACCTCGGATCGCTCGTCGCGGGGACGAAGTATAGAGGCGAGTTCGAGGACAGACTGAAGGCCGTGCTCAAGGAGATCGAAGAGGCCTCAGGCGAAGTCATCCTGTTCATCGACGAACTGCACACCCTGGTAGGCGCGGGCGCCGCTGAAGGTGCCATGGACGCCTCCAACATGCTCAAGCCTGCACTGGCCAGGGGCGAACTGAAGGCAGTGGGCGCGACAACCATCGATGAGTACAGGAAGCACATCGAGAAGGACGCGGCGCTGGAACGCAGGTTCCAGCCTGTCATGGTCAACGAGCCCACGGTGGAAGACACCATCGCCATCCTGCGGGGGCTCAAGGAGAAGTACGAAGTCCATCACGGGGTGCGTATCAAGGATTCGGCGCTGGTAGCTGCGGCAGTGCTATCGCACCGCTACATCTCCGACCGGTTCCTGCCGGACAAGGCCATCGACCTGGTGGACGAGGCGGCGTCGCGCCTAAGGATGGAAATCGATTCGCTCCCGGCCGAGATAGACGAAGTGGACAGGCGCATCATGCAGCTCGAGATAGAGCGGCACGCGCTGGACAAGGAAGACGACGGCGCATCCCGCGAAAGGCTCGCGAAACTCGATTCGGAGCTTGCCGACTTGCGTGAGAAGTCGGACGGCATGAAAGCCCACTGGCAGCGGGAGAAGGATACGATATCGCAGATCCGGGAGATCAAGCAGAAGATCGAAGAGGCCAAACATGAAGAGCAGAACGCCGAGCGCGCCGGCGATCTAGGGCGCGCGGCTGAGCTCAAATATGGAGTCCAGCTCACGCTCTCCCGCGAGCTTGACGAGGCAAACGCCAGAATCGCCAAGCTGCAGACGGAGAAGCGCTTCCTCAAAGAAGAGGTCGAAGAAGAGGACATCGCGGAAATCGTGGCCAAGTGGACCGGCATTCCGGTGTCGCGGCTTGTAGAGGGCGAAACGCAGAAGCTTCTACGAATGGAGGACCTCCTGCGTGAGCGCGTGATCGGCCAGGACGAGGCGGTGCGCGCAGTGTCCAACGCCGTGCGGCGCGCGCGGTCGGGGCTTTCCGATCCGGCGAGGCCGATCGGGTCGTTCCTGTTCCTCGGGCCCACTGGCGTCGGCAAGACGGAGCTTGGGAAGGCCCTGGCCCAGTTCCTGTTCGACGATGAACGCGCCATGATCCGGATCGACATGTCGGAGTATCAAGAGCGGCACACCGTGGCCCGCCTGATCGGAGCCCCTCCCGGATACGTGGGCTACGAGGAAGGCGGCCAGCTGACCGAGGCTGTAAGGCGCAGGCCGTATACGGTAATCCTGCTGGACGAAATCGAGAAAGCGCATCAAGAAGTCTTCAACGTGCTGCTGCAACTGCTCGACGACGGCAGGCTTACCGACGGTCAAGGCCGAACAGTCGACTTCCGCAATACCGTGGTGATAATGACGTCCAACCTGGGAAGCCAGTATATCACGGAGTACGCCGGTAGCGATGATCGCAGCCATGGCCGAGACCACGGCCGTGACCGCGACCTCGACCACGAGCCTGACCGCGACCACGAACCTGATCGTGACCATGACCATGAGCGGATGCGCGATACCATCATGGAAGTGCTCAAGCAGTCGTTCAGGCCTGAGTTCCTGAACAGGATAGACGAGATCCTCATCTTCAACCGTCTGGGCAAGGACGAGATATCCCGGATAGTCCAGATCCAGCTGGGGTTGGTGCGCGCGCGCCTGGCCGACAAGGGTTTCTCCATAGTATGGACTCCTGCTGTGCGCGACTACCTGGCTCGCGCAGGCTATGACCCGATCTACGGCGCCAGGCCGCTCAAGCGGGCCATCCAGAAGGAACTCGAGAACACCCTCGCCCTCGAGATACTCCAGGGCAGGTTCAGAGAAGGCGACGCGATACAAGTGGGCGTGGCCGAGGATGGCGAGTCGCTGGAATTCCAGTAGGCTAGGCCGTTTCGGCAAGCATTCCGGGGGTGATGGTTCCGGGCGTGGTGTTGCGAAATCATGCCCGGACCGGTATAGTCATGTCACTGACACATGATCGAGGTGACTGACCAATGGTCCACACTAGAGTCAGGCGTTCCAGTAAGCGTCGAGTCGTGATCCCCGCTCCGGAGTCATACACACGCAGATTCGCCGGTGCACTGCACGGAGTATACGGCGATGCAGCCGAAATACGCGACTATCTGAGAAAAGAGCGCGCTTCGTGGGATCGGCAGTCACCTGAGTTCCAGGCACGCTGATCATGATCGCCAGTAATGCGCGGGCCGCGGCATTCTACACAGCGCCACCGGCCCGCGTTCTGCATCTTCCCTGCCGGATCCCTGTCGCCCACAAAGACGCCGGATGCCAGCAACTACCGCCAGGCAACCTGGTGGCGAACGCTGGGCCTGGGAGCTTCGCCCCGGCCCCGCTATACATCTCGCACCCCTCCCCATGGATACGTGCGGTTTCGCTCGGACATGAAGCGAAGCCTGGCACAAGGAAAAGCGCAGCGGCGAACTACATATCTGGCACAATCATCCATGTGTCGATTATGTCGACGCGTTTTTGGCGATGCGCCGATTTTCTCGACAACAGCTGATGCATGATCGAATGTATAAGTGCATACGCCGCATGAGACAGAGCAGACATGCCATGTATCCCTATTTAGGCTGGCTAGCAATGGCGCATATTGGCATATTACCCCACTGTGCAGCCATACACTCCCATCGTCTCCCGTTGCAGCCCCCTGATTCTTCCATCATCCGTTCTTATGCGTCTATGCACCGCATTATGCATCAGCCATTGTTCTGATTCTCGACACATCGAGAAAAACGTGTCGAGAGAATCGACAGGTCTCAAATGCCCAGCTCGGCGGAGTGTCACGGCAAACAGCCAGCGTACAGCACGTATGTAGCTCCGCAAGCAGCCTCTGTGTCCAGCGAATGGAACTCTCCGCAGGGGTCTGCCTGCCCGCAGACTGACAACGCCTACGATCACTCGACGCGCCTCAGATAGTCATCGACCTGGACGACGAAGTCGGTGAGGTCCGCCAGATTCTCCGATACGATATCGAGAAGCTCCCGGTCAGATACCAGGTGATACAGGTGGACGAGGCGGTTTCGATACCCGGCCATCATCACAAGAGTGTCGGACATGGCCCTGTCCACTACCCCAAGATCCCCCATGCCGCGAGCTATGGATTTGTACTCGCCCGCAAGATCGGCGCCGCCCGTGTGGGCCAGAATGTGCCGTCCCACATCGAAGACCGCCTCCAACGAACGCCGTATGTAGCTCTCGACAATAGCGGCGTTGTCGAGGTCGGCGATGAAATCGTCATATGACATTCCCGCGAATCTCTGCAGGCGGGCAACACTCGCGTTTATCAAATCGAGTCGCTCCATTATCCTGTTTCTACTCAGCATCTCGCAACACCCCGCTTTGCGCCCTGTAGCGCTCCCTAAACCCCTGGGCAACGTCCTCAAGATACGCGTCAAGCACTGGACGAAAATCGGCGGCCCTGCGGGCGATCGCCTCTTCGTAGTCGAACCGATACTCATCGCTGATCGAATACGCGCACCTACCCTTGATAGCCTCCATCTGGAACACCGAATGGTGCTCCTGAAGGAAGATCAGGTCGACGGTATACGGAGAGAAGAGGTCCTGAAGCGGCGACAGGAGCCGGGCGTAGATTCGGTGAAGCACATTCGCCTCCCTGCATGAGTCGAATTCGGCCAACACGACCCCCACATCAATGTCGGTCAGCGAGTCGTTGATGGCGACCTGCTCGCCGAGAAGGATCCTCCAGGCGTTCTCCGACTGGGAGCCAAACAGGTAGCACAGCGTAACTCCGTGTGCCTCACAGATCGCCGCCAAAGCGCCGACTCCGCCAGAGCCATCGGTAGTCAACACCAGTCACATCCTCTCTCCATCCAGCATCGCCATACTCGGCACAATTGATGAGTTCTGTCCATCC
>CAYZHL010000221.1:0-4712 GCA_964478095.1 uncultured Clostridia bacterium
CGCCAAACGTATATGTAGATGAGGCCAAAGACTACACTGGCGGCGGTGTTCACTATGTGGGACGCCGAGTACTGCAGATTCCGCGCGAACCCCTTGCCTGCCAGCACCCGCCACTGTTTGACTGCGGCATGCACGCGAAAACACCTCCGCCCTCGCCCTCTCCTCAGTCGGACAGTCAGTTCGCATCGAGCGCGTTTTTTCAGACTATCACAGCAGGGACGGGTCTGCAAGACGCTTGACCTTGGATGCGGCGAAGGTAGAGATGTGATCCGGTTTGCTGCGGAACGCTGACTTGCCTCGCTCAACACGTCAGGCGCGACGCATTCTTGAACTACAAGAGTCTCACGAGGCGAGGAGGGCTCAACGCCTTCAACGTATTTGTGGATAAGCACTCTCTTGCGGCGCCTCCCGATTGGGGAGCCGATGAGCATTTCTACATCTCCGGGGAGCTTCTGACCTACTATTGGGATTGGGAGTACACGGCGCGCTTCCTTACTGATCGCCGATACCGCCCAAGTCGATCACTATGCCGTCCGCTGCGCCAACATCATGCCTGGCCCTGGTCACCGATTTCACAGCCGCGGCCAAGTCATCATGGGAGACGCGCCTGGCCTCCCCTCGACGTTGCACTGCCGAGGTAGCCGCTAGAATAAGCGCGTTCTTGATGTCTCCTCCTGATAACCCTTCGCTCAGGGCGGCGAGTTCCGAAGTATCCAGGGAGTCGCGTCCTGGCATCTGCGCTGGTATCAGCCTGTCCCACAGGCGCCGTCTGCTCGCTTCGTCGGGTAGGGGCATGTGGATATGATACAGAATCCTCCTTACGAATGCCGGGTCGTAGTTGCGCGCCAGGTTCGTAGCGAACACCACAATCCCGGAAAACAGGTCCATCTGCCTGAGCATCACTGCTCGACTCACATTGACGCTATGATCGGCAGACTGCGTAACATTAGTCATCCTCTTGCCCAGAATGGAATCGGCCTCATCGAAGAACAAAAGCGCCCCGCACTCCTGCGCCTTCTTGAATGCCGCTCTGATGTTCTTCGGCGTCTCGCCCACATACTTGGACTCCACGTCCGCGTAATCCACCTCAAGAATCGGCTTCTCGAACCGGCGCGCCAGCGCCTCAGCGCACATGGTCTTCCCAGTCCCCGGCGGGCCATACAGGCTAACCGCCACACGATCGCCCCTGGGGTCGATCTTGGAAAGCCCCCACTCATCGTACAGCACGCCATGATACTCGATTTTCGCGCAAACCGAGTCTATCTCCTGCGCTGTCTCTTTGCTAAGGACCATGTCATCAAGGCTCCAAACAGGTTCCCGCGCCTCGAACCTGTCCGTGTTCGACATCTGCGCCTGCGCTGACGCTTTTGCGAATATCATAGTCTCATTGTCGGTAATGGGTCTGCCCACTGTGGGAAGCGCCTTCAAACTCCCTCACCTGACTCACCAAGGATGAATTAGCCGAGCATCGCCTGCGTTGCATCGTATACTTTGCCTGGGCATATCTGCGTTCCTAGTTGCCTTCGCGCCTCTTCCAGCGGAATAGACCCCTCCCATATGACGACTGGCGATGTGTGGCGCTGGCTCGTACCGGCGAACACCATGTCAACGCGGTTCTTGAGGCCGGTAACCGCTTGATCAACCGCCACGAGAATCCGCACTGCCTTGAGGTCGCCTTGAGAATGCGCCCACTGGGTTACGGCATCATGAGCACGCCTATACCATTCGTAGAGATGCTCATGAATGTGCTTACCGGTGTGTTCCTTAGTCACAGTATCCGCGACTACGTATCCGATCGCCCCGATGATGAGACTGGCAATCAGGTCCCCTAGTCCCCTTCCCATTCACTCTCGCCCTCCCCTAACCTGGCTCGCTGGTACAACAGGTACACCTGCTGGTCAGATCCTTCTCTGATGAAGCGCTCGCGGTACTGCCCGGGAAGGTCTTCCCACATCACTTCGTCGGCCGCCATAACAGTATCGGTACCGGACTGCCTCATCCACACGATCCCAACGGCACGTTCCACCCTTCGGTGGTCTACACGCCTGACCCGCATGCCAACGCGCCTCATGGGTCTCAGAACTGGTTCGGCGTCGATCAGCCCATAGTCGGAATTCCTGATCGAGTTCGCAATCGCATTCCTGGCCGAATGGCGCACACTCTCAGAATCATTGTCCAAACAATGAGCCAGGCCCGCCACACACAGCCCAGCTATCTCATCTATGAAGGACTCGTTAAGCTGCGCGTTCGCAATCACGCCTGGCTTGCGCTTATGAGCAGCCCAGGCCGCACCGATTGTCCCCAGTCCTATTGCAACTCCCCACCACTTCATCCCCATACCCCTCGCCACTATGCCAGATCGACGAGCTCGTCGAACCCGCCGACCTCCTTCGCCCTCGTTCTGAACCTCGACTCCACTACCTGGCGGCTATCGAGCCGCGCCGCCGAGGCATTTTCCGCTATCATCGCCTCGCGCACGGGGTCAGGTACCTCTTGCCAAGGAAGATCATAGGTGGACGTTCGCTTCAGTCCGCGGCCGTCGCCCAGATCGATAATGCAGGTCTGGACCGTCTCCACGGAGTTGGGCCCGATCTTCCTGTACGTAGTCTCCATGCCCAGTACAGTGGACTGGAACTGACGCCACGCAAGCGCGGCAGTCCGCCTAACCGAACAAGCCCTCTCATCCAGGAAAACAACGAGGCCCGTGAGCATTTCTGACACGGCAGGAGGCAGCACTTGCTGCACCCAGGGGAGAAAGTAGCTCTGAAGATAATGAAGGACACTGGGCCACGCTGCCGTGGCGACAACTGCAACAACTGCAATCACAAGAGGCCAAAGTAACACGGACTCCTCCTCCATTCCGGCGATCCATCTTCGGATAAGACAGAGACAAATCCGGTAATTCGCCGGCGCTGTGGGAAGTCCTTCCGGATTCGGCCCTGCCTTCCTGCCTCGCGAGGCCACGTGCCGCAACATGCCAGCGCCACAGAGGTTTTTTTTGGGGGGGTGGGCGCCGAACCTCTCTTGCGGAAAACCGCATCGTCATCGAATTCACGGAACGATACGACACTCCGAACACGACCGTCCAGTCCATCATCGTCAGAGTGGAAGCAGACGCAGAGAGGGCTCAGAGCATCCTCTAGCCCCTCGATTGGAGTGCATCAAGCAGCCTCCTCAGGCAGAGAACTGGCACTGACCTCGTAGATCGTGGCGTGACGCATGCCGCCCAATGGCATGCGTCCTTCTGCCGTCACGGCCCGTACGCTTCGCCTCGAGGAGCGATTGTGAGGACGTACACAATACCGTCCCGGATACCGTCCCGGCGGTCCACTGAGTAGACCACTCTGAGACCTCCAAGACGGCGACGCCACCGGTCAGGGTGTCCTCGGACCGGTTGCACGTTTCGTGCCCACGGATTCTGTTCCATCCCCGACAGAGCCCCGAGAGAGCCTCTACTAGCCTTCTGCATGTCGCGGCCTCAACGCTGTGCAGGTATTTCTGCGCGCTTCGGGAGAGCCTCACCTCGCACGAGTCATCGTCTGAACTCACGCAGAGGCACCGCCTCTCCTCTACCCACCTCTGCCTCTGCCTCAGCAAGCGCTCTCTCTTCGTCCGGGCTCAGCACTATTGGGGGCCTGCAGGGCTCTCGCATAGGAAAGGAGTTCTGCAAGCCTCGCATTGTCCAGGCCATCAACTGCCGCTAGTATCTCGTCACGCAACAACATGCTCCCAGTTCCTTCTGTGCAGACTGGGTAGTCGTCAGGCTTGGCTTGAGCAGCGGACTCGCTCACCAGTAACTTGTGGACATCGACCGCCCGTATTCTCCACACTCTACCGAGCTTGATACCTGAGAGGTCGCCCCGCCGGAGCATGTCGTGTACGGTTCTGGTTCTCAGCTTCAGGATTGCCGCCACTTCCTCCGGAGCCAGCAGTTCGTCCACAGGATCCACCTCCACTGACAATCTACATCTAGTTCACATGACAGTCCACGTCTTGCCGGCCGCGTCGGCTATGGCGGACTTTAGGCCGTCCTGATCCGCGAACTGGCCGTCGGCGAATAGCTCAACCCGTTCCCCACTCTCAAGGAACGCAAGGAAAGCAACGTAGGAAGTCCTGCCCGACTTGACTCGCGCCTGCTGCAGCGACTCCACTTCCGACAGGTTCACAGTCTTCGATACGGATCCCTTCACCAGCTCCAGCGTGTTTCCGTTGACCACGATCTTCCTGTCGGCCATAGTCCTCGATGCCCTCCACGCCATAGCGGCGAGCATGACCCAAGTTCCCACTACTACGACCGCGCTCACTCCCCCGGCGGCAATCTCTCCCCCGAACATGCCGACCATCACAATCCCGCTCAGCAGCACTGCAACGATTGTCGGAGCAGTCGGGTCCTTCGGCGTGAATACCTTCAATGCAGTCACTCCTTCATCAAATGCCTCACAGGCTCGCGGTTTGCGACCGCAGATCGTTGTCGACTTCGCCCGGCGATGCCGTCAGTGATTCGACAAAGTCCGCTCCTTTCCTCTACACCCCCTATGCCCCCTATACCCGCTCGACTCGGGTTTGACGGGACACCCAGCGACTCACGGCGAGTCCTCCGCCCCGCCTGCCCACAGCGTGAAATGACACTGGAAGCTTCCCTCAAGAAGGAGCCCGGCATCCTGCGTCTAATGTTCTTGTCTAGGCTTTGCTTGGGTCATCAGGACCCCGTC
>CAYZHL010000222.1:0-2216 GCA_964478095.1 uncultured Clostridia bacterium
ATTCGCCGCCGCCCAGCTTGTTCAGCCTGGGAGCCGCGTCCTCCATGCCGATGTACTTCTGGAGCATGGCCACCTGGTCGGTGGGCACGTATACCCGGTCTTCGCCTGCGTACTGCACTAGCAGGTAGTCGCGCTGCACTCCGCCCACTTCCAGCCTGTGTACTCCCGAATACCGACCTACTCCGTGATTGACGTGCACTACATAGTCGCCGGGAGTGAGATCGGTGTAGCTGGCGATTCTAGCTCCCTCTTCAGCCGCCGCGAACAACCGCCTCTTCTTCTGCCTGCCATAGATCTCCGCATCAGTGAGCAGCAGAAGCTTCATGTCTGGATACTGGAAACCGGATGTCATCTCGGCGGTGACGACGCTGATACTGCCGCTATCAGGCACCTCGTCGAGTGTCGCGAGTTTTGCCACAGGCGCCCCGTTGTGTTCCAGAGTCTCGGCGAGCCTATCGCGACGATCGACTGTGGACACTGCACACACAACACGGTACTGCCGTTTCCGGTACTTCTTGATATCGTGAACCAGATCCTCGAAGCGACCTGCGTATAAGTCGGCCTGCTTGACAGGGGCGATCACAGACGCGTCCTCATCTTCAGCTGTCGCCCCCGTCTCCCGCGACAGGAGCGATAGCGACACAGCTTGCCTTCTATCAATGGACGCGACGATGTCCTGGCCGCTAAGGTACGACTCAGCCTGCGACGGCAAAACCATGCCCGCCTGAAGCAGGTTCGCATATGTCTCCCGCACATCAGCCTCGTACCCGTCGAGCGCCTCCTTCACACGTACGGGCTCGTCGATGATGAAGAGCGCGTCGGGAGCCCAATCGGCCACCGAGATCTTCTCGGGGTAGAAGAACGGCAGATACTGCTCCTCATTGTCAAAACGAGCACGATTCTCGAGGCGTTCCAGATGGTGCATTGCTCGCTCTCGCAGCGGTGAACGGCCTACATGCTCAAGCTCTCCCCGGATGGCCGTGCATGCACGTCTCAGCCGTTCAGAGTCGTAGAGGAACTCGCGGGCCGGGGTTATCACTGCCTGGTCCAGAAGTCCAGTTGAGCGCTGTGTATTAACATCAAATGACCTTATCGAGTCGATCTCGTCGCCGAACAGCTCTATCCGGGCCGGCGAATCGGCGTCGTGCGGGAATACGTCAACTATGCCGCCGCGCACACTGGCCTGACCGCGCGCCTCCACCTTTGCCGTAATGTCGTAACCCCCAGCAACAAGACGGTCGGCCAGCTCGCCCAGGTCACAGGCATCACCCTGGCGAATACGGAATATGTGTTCCCGGAATACCGAAATCGGAACGATCCGCTTGCCCAAGGAGCGCGCGGGAGCAACAAAAGCGCACTGGCGCCCGACGTCCATGAGCGACACCAGCGCTCTTGTGCGGGCGGCCGAAAGATCCGCGCTGAGCGGCGCCTCTTCATACGGCATCATGTCGACAGGGGGAAAGACAAATGCGCGGTTCGGCCCGGTCAAAGCCGTCAAGTCGCCCGCGATCGCGTCCGCCTCCAGCTGGTTCGAAGTCACAATAAACACGGTTCTTCGAGTATGCCAAAGCAGGCCCGCTATGAACAATGACTTACGTGAGCCGGATAGACCGGCAATGTAGGTCCTGTTTGCACCGCGGGCGATTCTTCTCAGCACATCCGAGAACGTCTTGGATTCAGGCAGCATGTTCAGAATCCCGGTCAAGCCTACACCTCCAAGGCAATCAGACAGGCGACCGAGGGAATTGCAGCATAGCCCAGCCCGGCCTCAGCTGGGAACGCACTTGGTGACGACATGCTCAGTTGAAGCGGGTCTGCGCGATGTCCACGCCCTCTTCAACAGTACATAGTATGGCACGGACTGCCCACATAATCGCATCCGACATAACAGGAAGCTCATCCCTGCCGAAGAACCCGGTTACGTAGTTCACGGGGTCATCCCACGGGTCAGGACGCCCAATGCCCAATCGCAGCCGGACAATCTCCTCGGTTCCCATATGCTCCACAATGGACTTCATCCCGTTATGACCGCCGGCGCTGCCCCTGGCGCGTATGCGCAACCGTCCCACATCGAGATCCATGTCGTCGTACACGATAATCAGCGACTCGGGGCCGACCTTGTGCCACCGCGCCGCTCCTAGAGCAGCGATACCGCTGTTGTTCATATAGGTTTGGGGCTTTATGAGGACCAAATCACGCCCGGCTACCCTGGCACG
>CAYZHL010000222.1:2226-4705 GCA_964478095.1 uncultured Clostridia bacterium
TACAACAGCGCTTTTGGCGCGAACGTGATGGTGGGCACGAGCCGCGAAGCTGTGGTAAGGCGCCTTTCGGAAGGCGACTCCTAGTTCGCGCCCAAGGCGATCGAGAACCATGAACCCCACATTATGGCGTGTGAACTCGTACCGAGATCCGGGGTTCCCAAGCCCGATTATAAGAAACATCTCACTACCTGCCGCCTGCAGACTGCAGCCTACAGCGCGCATCGCATCCTGCCGCGTCCGTCCTGCGGCCTGCTACTCAAAGAGTATGCTCACCGAGAGCTCTTCGTATATCCGCCGGATGGCTTCAGCAAACAGAGGCGCCACCGACAGAACCGTGATTTTGTCGATGTTATCGTGGGCGCTCACCGGAATCGTGTTTGTGATCACCAGTTCCTTGATGACCGACGACTTCAGACGCTCAATCGCCGGGCCGGAAAGCACTCCGTGAGTGCAGCACGCCCTGACCTCCGTCGCTCCAGCGTCGAGCAATGCGGCAGCAGCCTGCACTATAGTTCCTGCCGTATCGACCAGATCGTCTACTATCACGCACGGTTTGCCGCTGACTTCGCCTATGATGTTCATTACTTCTGATACATTAGGCCGCGGTCGACGCTTGTCCACAATCGCCAGGGTCGCATCCAGATGCTCGGCGATCACCCGCGCGCGAGTGACACCGCCCACATCCGGCGACACTATCACGCATCCGCGCAGTCCGCGCGCGTCCAGATGCTGCGCAAGTATGGGCGCCGCCTTCAAGTGATCCACCGGAATATCGAAAAAGCCCTGAATCTGGGGAGCATGCAGGTCTATGGTAAGCACCCTCGTAGCGCCGGCCGCCGTAATCAGGTTGGCCAAGAGCTTTGCCGCAATGGGCTCCCTGGGCTGCGCCTTGCGGTCCTGCCGCGCATACGCGTAATACGGCACGACTGCCGTAATAGAGCGGGCAGACGCCCGCCTCAGTGCATCGCACACTATGAGCAGTTCCATAATGTTGTCGTGAACCGGTCGGCAAAGAGACTGGAGCACGAACACATCTGCGCCTCTGATACTCTCGTGTATCTGCACACGTATCTCGCCGTCGCTGAACCTTCCCACACACGATTTCACGAGCGTAGTGCCCAGGTTGACCGCGATCTCCTCCGCCATCTCCGGATTGGAGTTGCACGCGAAGACCTTCAGTTTCCGGTGGCAAGAAAGCATTACTCCTTCTCCTCCCTGGCAGCCTGGGCCGCTTTTCGCCGCGCGACCCACCCGTCCTTGTTCTCCTGACGCGCCCGGGCTATGGCAAGCGCCTCGGCCGGAACATCGGTCGTCACCGTGGAACCGGTCGCAATGTAAGCATTCTGCCCCACCCGCACAGGAGCAACCAAGTTAGAGTTTGCTCCGACAAAAGCGCCGTCATCGATTACAGTCGTATGCTTAGCCACTCCATCGTAGTTGCAGGTAATGGCGCCGGCGCCGATGTTGATGCCCGCCCCGAGCACCGCGTCTCCGATGTAGCTGAGGTGCGGGATCTTGGTGCCCTCCCCTACCCGGCTGTTTTTGACCTCTACGAAATCGCCCACCTTGACGCGGTCGCCCAGTATGGCGCCGGGGCGCACGAAGGCAAATGGGCCAATATTGCATCCATTGCCTACGCTCGAGTCGCGAATACACACATATGGGCCGATACTGCATGATTCGCCGATGGAAGTATTGCCGGATATGACAGTGAACGGCATGATCACCGTGTCCTGCCCGATCTTGACCTGCATGTCGACGAACGTGCTCGCCGGATCTACCAGCGTTACACCGTCTTCCATGAGCTCCCGCCGTTTTCGGTCACGCATGGCCTGTTCGGCGCGGGCCAACTCCGCCCGGGAGTTTATGCCCATCCCTTCAGACGCATCGTCCAATGTAACAGCTCCGACAGGAAGCCCTTTGGATATCAGCACAGATATCACATCGGTAAGGTAGTACTCACCCTGCTGATTGTGATTTGATAGCAAAGGAAGGGCGTCGAACAGATCATGGCAGCTGAAGCAGTAAACGCTGGTGTTGACCTCGCGGACAGCACGAATCTCATCCGACGCGTCGCGGTACTCTACTATGGAGCTCACATGTCCTGACGGATCCCGTATGACCCTACCGTACTCGCTGGGATCATCCACAATCATAGTGAGGACCGTGGCGGAGTATCCGTGAGCTTCATGTTCCTCAACAAGATTTTGAACGGCAGATGCTGACAGCAACGGGATGTCGCCGGGGACGACGACAATATTCCCAATGTAACCAGCAAGCGCCGGCTCTGCCTGTACTGTGGCGTGGCCGGTGCCCAATTGCTCGTGTTGCCATACTATTTCAGATCGCCCTGCCAGGTGCTCTTGGAGGATGTGGCCTTCATGGCCAACTACAGTGATCACTCGCGAGGCGCCGGACTCGATAAGCGTACCGACTACATGGTCAATCATGGGCTGCCCGGCAACTTGGTGAAGCGCTT
>CAYZHL010000223.1:0-1811 GCA_964478095.1 uncultured Clostridia bacterium
ACGTATATCGGAACCCGACACGCGCCAGCCCAGACCGGACATGATGTGCGCGAGAGGGGTCATTCCGCTTCCGCCGATTCCGATGAAATGTATGCGTTCGTCTGCCTCCATGTACTGCACCTCTTCCGCCGCCCGGTCTCCCTGACGATCCTATTCTATGCCAAAAGGCCCATGTGGGAGCATGTCCTGCGCCTTCGGTCTCCTGCCCTCATGATCCGCTCCACGCAGTCCGCTGCCCGTCCTCCCGCATCGGGTATGCCGTTGGCGCGCGAAGCATCTGCCATCGCGCGCAAAGCGCCCGGATCCGCAAGTAAATCTGCGACCACGCTCGCCAGCGCGGCCGGCTCCAACTCTCTATCGAGCATCACGCGCGCCGCTCCCCGTCGTTCCACCGCACGCGCATTCTTCTCCTGCACATTGTCGGGAACATTCGGGTGTGGCACGAGCACCGCCGGCACTCCTCGAACAGCCAGTTCTGCAAGGGTTATCGCTCCCGACCTGGTGAGCGCCAGGTCGGCACAGGCCAGGGCATGCGGCATATTGTAAATGTATGGCATGATGATAATATCTCCCCGCTCTGACCTGGCTATTCCGTTTGAGGAAACAGCTACAGGCACTCCCACATCGCGCGCAAGAGCGATCGATTCGCTGAACTTGTCCTTGCCCGTCGCCAGCACGAACTGAGCGTTGACCTGGGCCCTGGCTGCCCCCGAACGCCAGCACCGTCGGCCGTGATCCGTCCAGGCCGAACGATGTCAGCCCATCCTCGCGCGTGGCGGCAATCACCTCTGGGCGCACTGGGTTGCCGGTAAGCACGGCGCTATCTGGCCGCTTAAGGTACTTGCGCGATTCCTCCCAGCTGATGGCGACGATGGCTGCACGGCCGGACAACATCCTGTTTACGGCGCCGGGCACTACATTCTGCTCATGTATGAGCATCGGCACACCCAGCCACGACGAGGCCAGCATGGCCGGACCCGATGCGTAGCCCCCGGTGCCTATAGCCGCATCCGGGCGGAACTGCGATACGACGGCCAGCGATTGCGCTACGCCCAGGCCAGCTCTGGCCGCAGTGGCCAGTGTGTCCAGTGACAGGCTGCGCCTAAAGCCCGATACGCTGATGGCCCTGAACGCGAAGCCCTCCCTGGGTATGAGTTCGCCCTCAAGGCCCCTCGTGCCTCCGATGAACAGGATTTCGGCGCCGGGGTGACGGGCCAAGAGCTCGCGGGCGATGGCGAGCGCCGGGTATATGTGGCCGCCCGTGCCGCCTCCGGCCAGCAAGAACCGCTTGCCTTTGCCGGCTGTGCCGCCGGCCTCACCGTGCTTCAACTGATACAACTCCTGCCTATCTTTGCCCCGCGTGGCGTGTTATGTTGAGCAATATGCCTACGCCCGCAAGCATCGGCACCAGGGAAGAGCCGCCTGAGCTTATCAAGGGCAACGTGATGCCTGTTATGGGCATCGAGCCCGTGACGACCGCTATGTTCATCGCCGCCTGCAGAGCCACCATTATCGTGATGCCGGCGGCCAGGAGAGATCCAAAGGAATCCGGGGCATTGAGCGAGGCCCTAAACCCCCGCCACGCAAAGATCGCGTACAGAAACACAACCAGGGCCGCGCCCAAGAAACCAAGCTCCTCGCCGATTATGGCGAAAATGAAGTCCGTGTGCTGTTCGGGCAGGTAGTAGAACTTCTGCCTTGACAGGCCAAGCCCCGTCCCGACGAGCCCGCCCGAGCCCAGAGCCAGGAGGGACTGGATGATGTGAAACCCCGAGTCGAGCGGGTCTGCCCACGGATCCAGGAACGAGGTA
>CAYZHL010000223.1:1835-3900 GCA_964478095.1 uncultured Clostridia bacterium
GGCCGCAAGGCCGACCAGCCAACCGGGACTTCCGCCTGCTATCAAGAGCATCAGCCAGGCCGTCGCGGCCATGCCTATGGACGTGCCCAGATCGGGTTCGCGCAGGACCAGAAGCGCGCACATGCCCACGAGAATCAGGGGCACGAATACCCCGCGAACGACGCTCTTGACGCGGTCAGGCGATGTCGATAGATATGCCGCAAGAAGGATGACCACCGAGAGCTTGGCGAATTCGGATGGCTGGACGCGCACCGGGCCCGCCCCGAGCCACCGTCGCGAACCGGAGATGGTAATCCCGATGCCCGGCACGAGCACTACTGCGAGAGCGACTATGGATACCACAATCAGCGGGCCGGCAAGCCTCAACCACAAGTGATAGTCGATGTTCATGCAGATCACCAGGGCTACAAGGCCGATCGCGGCCCAGAGCGATTGGCGCTTCAGGTAGTGGTACGCGTCGCCCAGCTCATGGTAGGCCGTCACTGAACTTGCGCTGAAGACCATAACTATGCCCAGGCTGAGCAGCGCGAGCGTGATGATGAATATCATGATGTCGGGAAGGCCCTTGTGCTCGCTCATACTGCAGGCGCCGGCGCGCCGGCGCACCTCCTCTCACGACCTAGATCACTGCCTAGAGCCCGGCGCAGCCCAGGGCGGCGAAGAACGCCGCCACAATCCAGAATCTCACTACGATCTTGGGTTCTGCTACGCCTGCCAGCTCGAAATGGTGATGAAGCGGCGCCATCCGGAATACGCGCCTGCGCGTCAGCTTAAATGAGATCACCTGGATAGCCACTGAGAGGGTCTCGGCAACAAACACGCCTCCGATTACGATCAAGAGCAACTCTGTCTTGGTCATGACCGCCATGGACGCCAGAGCCGCGCCCAGCGCCAGAGACCCGGTATCGCCCATGATCACTGCCGCAGGATGCGCGTTCCACCACACGAAGCCCAGGCAAGCCCCGCCCAGGGCGCCCGCGAACACGCCCACTGCAGGCAACCGCAGTCGGGATGCGATGGCCACATAGGCAAAAGATGCAATCGCCACTGTGCCGCCTGCCAAGCCATCAAGGCCGTCGGTGAGGTTCACCGCATTGGTCGCCGACACCAGCACCAGCGCCACGAAGGGTATGTACCATATCCCGAGATCCAGTCGAGCGCCTCTAGCATACGGGATGACTATCTCCGATCCCAGCCCCGGCGTGATGTAGCCGTACGCCCCGAGCACCAGCCCCAGCACCAGCTGAAACAGGAGTTTCTGACGAGCCCTTAGGCCCAGTGGACGATGGGCGACGATCGAGATGTAGTCGTCGAGCATCCCGATGAGACCGCATCCGGTGCTGACGAATAGCGCCCAGCCCAGGTCGCGCAGGTGCGATCCAGCTGCCGCCAGGCTCCCGGCCAGCGTGGCAATGAGCATGATTACGCCGCCCATGGTGGGCGTGCCCGTCTTGGCCAGATGCGATGTAGGACCATCGTCTCTGACGATCTGCCCGACTCTGAGACGGACAAGAGAACGTATGATGGGCGGCGCTGTGATTACTGCCGCCGCCAGCGCCACGGCGGTTGCCATGAGTGAACGTACGAGTACTGCAGACATCACCTATCACCGCTATCATCCGGGGACTCAGCAAGGGCCGACACTATCTGCTCCATGCGCATTCCCCTCGATCCCTTTACCAGTATCACATCGCCGGCGCTCGCCATCTCAGTCGCCGCGCGCGCCGCCGACGCGTTGTCGTCGCACGCGCGGCAGCGGCGCGGATCCAGGCCAGCCCGAACCGCGCTTCGCGCGGCCAGCGCAGCCAGGGGTCCCACAGTGACTAGGCCCCACACTCCGGCCTGAACGGCATACTCCCCCACTTCCGCGTGGCCCGCGGCCGAGGCGTCTCCCAGCTCTAGCATGTCTCCGAGAATAGCTATGACGCGACGCCGCCCTGCGTGCTGCGAGGCTGCGTCGATGGCGCACCTCACAGATGCAGGATTGGCGTTGTAGGTATCGTTAACGATGAATGCTCCATTCTTCAAAAGGCTTATTTCCATTCTTCCTGGTATTGCATTGAAC
>CAYZHL010000223.1:3910-4299 GCA_964478095.1 uncultured Clostridia bacterium
CCTGTACAAAGTGCATTCTCATGGCGGACGGCCTGAATGAGGCGAGCCCGCGAGCCATCGCCTCGGGCTCGATTCCCAGGCGGCGGCCTACAGCCAGCGCCGCCAGGGCATTTAGCACGTTGTGGCGCCCGGGCACAGGCACGGTGAACCTCACGTCACGCACGGCCTGCCCGTCCAAGGCCACGGCGAAGGATGTGTCGTCTTCTGACAGAGCCACGTCCACCGCCCGGACGGAGCACTCCGGGGAGAGCCCATACAGCACCGAACGCCCGGGCGCGAAGCGCTCCATGGCCCGCACGTACGGGTCCTCCCCGTTGAGCACGGCAAATCCGTGAGCCGGCAAAGCCCTGACGAGCTCGGCTTTGGCGTCAGCGATGCCTTTTTGTGAG
>CAYZHL010000223.1:4401-4641 GCA_964478095.1 uncultured Clostridia bacterium
TCCAGCACCGCCACGTCGTGGTCGGGCTCAAGCCGGAGCAGCGTCAGCGGCAGCCCGATCTCGTTGTTCATGTTCCCCTCTGTCGCGAGCACCGAGAAGCTCTCGGCGAGCACCGCGGCAATCATATCCTTGGTCGTCGTCTTGCCGGCGCTGCCGGTTACCCCGACCACACCGGCCTTCATGAGGCGTCTGTGCCAGCCAGACAGACGAGCCAGGGCCCGGGCGGGGTCATCCACCATG
>CAYZHL010000224.1:0-1266 GCA_964478095.1 uncultured Clostridia bacterium
CTACCGGGTAGTCCGTTCTCGCCCGAAGCTCCACTGCAGTGGCAGGATCACATCAAACCTGGCGCCTCCGTCGTCCGTCGCATTGTCTACTCTGATGACGCCCCCATGCCTCTCGATGATGCTCGAGCTGAGCGCGAGGCCGAGACCTGTGCCCGAAGGTTTCGTAGTGTAGAACGGGTTAAACACGTGCGGTATGTCCTGAGCCGGAATCCCCGGGCCTGTGTCGGCAAATGAGATCGTCCCTCATTAGTTTTCCGCACAGCAGACACATGCAGCCTGCCGCCTCCCTTCATGGCCTCGATCCCGTTCACGGCGAGGTTCAGGAAGACCTGCTCCAGCTGATCCCGGTCGCCGATGATTGCCGGGATGTCGTCCGGTATGTCCATAACCAGATCCACACCGAGCTCGGACGCCTTGCCCTTGACGAACTCGGAAGTTCGCCGCAGGAGCGCCGAAACGTTCACCTCGACCGGGTTCATCTCCGCTTCCCGCGCAAAGCTGAGAAGGTTCCTTACAATGGACGAACACCGGATCGCTTCGTCTTCGATGATCTTGGCCGACCTGACATACTCATGGAACTCATCGCCATGTCGTGCGAGTTTCCGCCCCAGGACCTCCGCGCAGGCGGAGATGATCCCAATGGGGTTGTTTATCTCATGCACCATGCCCGCGGCGAACTCGCCGAGCGTACGAAGGCGCTCAGCTTGCTTAAGCTGCTCTCCCAGGCGCACGCGCTCAGTGACGTCTTCGGCCATGATTATGAGGCCTTCGTCCCCTTCCACCAGCGAGTCCACTGCCGAGACGACAAGACGCACAGTGTGCCGGCGGCCCCGGATGTCAGTCAACACGACATTGCGAGGAGACATGGAGCGCGCGCGCTCGGCTGCGTCGGCCAGTATCTGGGTTAGCCCGTCTTCATCGATCCCCACTACACTCGCTAGATGCCGTCCAAGTACCTCCTCCTCGGGCATCCCGAAGGTGCGGGTGAGTACCCGGTTCCAGGTCATCACGTGGTAGCCGCGGTCAAGGACGACTATCCCTACCGGGACCTCCTCGATGAGCCTTTCAGCATATCGCCGCGCCGCTTCCAGCCTGAAGTTGGCACTGCTCAGATCATTGTAGAGACGGGCATTCTCCATGGCTACACCCGCGAAAGAAGAGATGATAGCCAGAAGATGAGTGACCTCGGACGTGCCCGGACGGACAGCGCCGAAATGCGCCGTGAGTTGGCCTTTGGTCTGTCCTAGGCACACGATGGGCGTGGAC
>CAYZHL010000224.1:1276-4619 GCA_964478095.1 uncultured Clostridia bacterium
CGTAATGACGACCGTTTCGTCCTCACCTGCGACCGCGCCCGCCAAAGATGTGTCCACTGTGAGAGACGCCCAGTCGGCGCCCACAACACTCCTGGCCATGTCGGTTATGCGCTCCAGCACTTCGCGGAAGTCCCTCGTCGCCACAAGATCGCGGGAAGCATCAAGTATGCCGGACAGCCTGACTATTCGCTCGTTCAGCTCTCGCTGCCCCCGCACTAGGTCGTCGCGGATCATGGCATCATGATCCACAAGCTCCCTGGTGACCATTTCGAGGCGGCCTGCTCTATCGGCAGCGATTGCTGCCTCTCGCGTTCGACGAAGTATGATGGCAATGTAGTAGATCGATAGCAGGCCAACAGCCACAAGCAGCAGCGCGTCGCCTGCCGTCGTCCACCAGCTGTGCGAAGTCGTCGATATCCAGGAACAGACCAGTCGAACCGCTGCGATCGTCACGATCGCAGCGGGAGGCGCCCAGAGCCGCGCCTCGATATCTCTCATAGGACACCACATCCGCATACGCCTTGTCAGAGGCCGTACTTCTTTATCTTGTTGAGCAACGTTCGCCGGGTAATCCTAAGGATTCTTGCCGCATGCGTCCGATTTTCCCCGCACTGCTCCAGGACCTGCGCTATGTAGCGGCGTTCCAGTTCCTCCAGCGACATCACGCCGTCCTCCGACGACCACACATCACTCGGAATATCAATGGCGCTTTCCTGATCATCGCCATCGGACTCATATACGTCTCCCGAAACGTCAGTGTCGCTGTTGTCACTGTTGTCGCTGCTATTGCTGTTGCTGCCCCTGCCGCCCACTTCGCCCGCATACCTGGGTTCTCCCTGATCGCGCACCACATGGTCGACGGAGCGATACGAACCCAGCCCGAATGAGATAACCTGTACAGGATCGGCCCCAAGATGGAAATCGGCAGAAGTCAGCGAGTCGCCGCGCGCCAACAGCACGGCCCTCTCTAGGGCATTCTCCAGCTCCCTGATGTTGCCGGGCCAATCGTACGAGGCCAAGTGCTCCATAGCCTCGTGGGTGATACCCGACACACTCCTGCCGAACTCCATGCTGTACTTCTGGATGAACCGCGACGCCAGAGCCGGGATGTCCTGCTTTCGTTCGCGCAGCGGCGGCAGGAACAGCGGTACTACCGATAGCCTATAGTAGAGGTCTTCGCGGAAAGCTCCCTGAGCCACCGCCTGTTTGAGGTTTTGGTTGGTGGCCGCCAACACGCGCGCATCCACCTTGATAGTCTCGGCCCCGCCGACGCGCTCGAACTCCTTCTCCTGCAATACGCGGAGCAGCTTGGCCTGCATCGCAGGGGACATCTCCCCCACCTCATCCAGGAACACTGTGCCGGTGTGCGCCAGCTCAAATCGGCCGATGCGCCGCGATATTGCGTGCGTGAACGCTCCCTTCTCGTGCCCAAACAACTCCGATTCAAGCAAGGTTTCAGGTATGGCTGCGCAGTTCACCTTGACGAAAGGCTTGCTCGACCGAAGGCTCTTCTTGTGTATGTAGCTCGCCACAAGCTCCTTGCCTGTGCCGCTTTCGCCATATATCAGAACTGTCGCGTTAGTCGGCGCAATACTGCGGCAGATGTCGAGGAGTTGCCTCATCTTGAGCGACGAGCCCACTACTCCGCCGAACTCCTCATCCTCCATGGTAAGCTCGGCGAAGTGCGACTTCCCCGGCCCCGACAGAACCCTGCCCTCGATGGCGTTGCCCGCCACCATCAGCAGCTTTTCCACGTTGAACGGCTTAGTTATGTAGTCGTACGCGCCCATCTTCATTGCTTCGATGGCAGTATCGATGGATGAATACGCTGTTATCATTATTGCCACGATGCCCGGTCGCATCTCCCGGGCTGTTCTGAACAGTTCGATTCCTGTCGTATCGGGAAGCTTAAGATCGAGTATCAGAAGATCGAAATCGCAGGCGCCAATGGCCCGAACGGCCTCTGCGCCATTTGAGGCAGTAGTGACACGATGGCCTTCGTCTTCAAAGGCCTCCGCCAGCACTACCTGCATGTTGACCTCGTCGTCAACAATCAGCACATGTCCGCGGCATGGCACGCCGCCGCCAGCGTCAGGAGTGAACAATGCGACAGCCTCCGAGTTCGTGATTCCGCCCCATCTTTCTTCAAACATCATCGGATTTCCTTCCCAATCCACGGCCGCAACCGCTCAGGATCCCGGCGCGACGGACGCCGCCCGTGTGCATCGTGCACATCGGACATGCACAGTGCACTGTTACAGCGGCTCAGGCTTGGGCAGTCGCCGCCGTCTCTCGGACGGTTCGCCATGCTAAAGGCGGTTTTGCCGCGCCGGCACGTCTTTTGCAGATACGGAATAGCGCACCCTAACCCACTGATCTGTATAGGAGGTTACTGCAATGAAGAGGATCTGTGTATGCGCCATCGTCGGCATGTTGCTCCTTAGCGCCCCGGCGGCCTTCCCCGCATTGGCCGCCCCCAGGACCATCGGCGTCACACTCCTCACCCGCGAGCACCAATTCTACCGTGACCTCGAGGCCGCCCTTGTCAGCGAAGCCCAGAAGTTCGGCTACAAGGTCACCGTAACCGCCGGCGAATCTGACGCCGGTAGGCAGGCGGCCCAGATCGACGACTTCATCTCCAGGAAGGTTGATGCGCTGGTTGTGGCCCCATGCGACTCCCTAGCAGTAGGCAGCTCTATCGCTGCCGCCAACAAGGCCGGGATACCAGTGTTCACAGTGGATATCGCCAACTTGTCGATCCAGGGCAAAGTGGTTGCGCACGTTGCATCCGACAACACTGAAGGCGGCAGGCAGGCAGGGATGCTCATGGCGAAAGCTCTGAACGGGCGAGGCAAAGTCGTGATCTTGAACCTCCCACGACTTAAGTCGCGGGATTCCTGCTTCATCGACCGTTGCCATTGCTGGTCTTGCACGGTTTCCGCAGGCGTAACTTCCGGCAGTTCCTGCCGTACAAACTAATGCTAACCCGTGTTTACAATACGCAGTCCTTCTTCTAGGATGTTCCTTGCAGCGTTTACATCCCTATCATGGTGCGTGCCGCAGTCCGGGCAATCCCACTCACGAACTGTTAGGTTCTTTGTTTCGCTATTCTTGCACCCGCATACGTTGCATGTCTGGCTGCTGGCGTAGAATCGATCCACCTTGATCAGCGCCCTGCCATACCACAGCGTTTTGTACTCCAGCTGCCGTGCAACTTCACCCCACGATGCATCGGAGATTGCCTTCGCTAGCTTACGATTCTTGACCATGTTTTTGGGCATAAGCGTTTCCATGCAGACCTGCGTCACCTCTCTTTCTGGCCTTGAATGTAGTGCCGGATCTG
>CAYZHL010000225.1:0-2161 GCA_964478095.1 uncultured Clostridia bacterium
CAACCCGAGCGCCGCGACCGCAAGCGCCATGGCGAGTAAGGCCCGAACTCGGGCCGGTCGAGTCTGCCTCAGCGGCGCCATACAGAAGAACCACGCGCGCATCCTGATAGCCCTCCCTGCACGCCGCCTGCTAGTTTCACATGCCCGTGATGGTTATGCCCTGAACGAAATAGCGCTGGGTGAAGAGGAAGAGAATGAGAACGGGCAAAACAGCCATGAGCGACGCGTCGTTGATCAAGTTCTGGAAACTGTAGTACTGCCCGGAGAAGTACGGGATGGCCAGCGGCAAGGTGCGCAACTCATCGCTGTTCACCACGATCAGCGGCCATATGTACGCTCCCCAGTGGCTGGTGAAGCTGAAAAGGGCCTGAGTCGCCACGGCGGGCTTACACAGCGGCGCCACGATTTGCCGGAATATGCGTAACTCGCTCGCGCCGCCGGTGCGGGCCGCGTCGAGCAACTCGTCAGGGATACCCATGATGAACTGGCGCATCATGAATATCCCCGAGGCGCTGGACAGCCCGACTACTATCAAGCCCAGCCTCGTGTCCACCAACCTCATCTTGGAGATCATAACATATAGAGGCACTATTGTGGCGGGGAACGGGACCATCATCGAGGATGTCTGCGGCAAATTGCAGAGCCTCAGCCGCCTTCGGCGAGTCGAAGTCGGGCAGGTCGGCCTGGGCATTCCACGTGGAAACACCATTTCGGATCATCAATGATGCGATGACCGGTCCATAGCCGCCAGTTGCCAGGCCCATCTGAGTAGTGACGCCCGATGCGTCGCGTTCCGTCATGAGCTTGGCGTACTTGATGGTCTCATCCCAAGTCTGGGGAGGCTTGTCGGGGTCGAGTCCCGCATCTTTGAACAGCTTCGGGTTGTAGAAGAGCACGATGGTCTGGGTGTCCACAGGGAACCCGTAGTACTTGCCGTCGATCAGCAGGCGCTCTATAGACCCGGGAACGAAGTCGGCTTCTATCTGCTTTGCGCTGGCTACTTTGGCGTCCAGAGGCTGAAGAACCCCTGAGAGGGCGTAGGTAAGCACTTGGCCGGCGGGTATCTGGAATGTATCGGGGCCAGAGCCCGCGGCAAGCGCCGGCATCTCGTTCACATACGACCAGTGGAAAGCCAAGATGGTGCGCGAACTGGTCCGGATGGACGCCGCCCTGGGTACACTCATTCGTGCGCTGACTGATGTGGGCATCATGGAGCGAACGGCCATCATAATCATAGCCGATCATGGCATGACTCCGTACTGGGGCGGTTTAGGCCTTCCGGACCTTGTTCGTGTGCTGCAGGGTCTCGGCTACAAGCCCAAAGCCCCCGCGAGCGACCAGAAAGCCCCCGCCGAGTCAGATGCAGTATTGGTCGGAACGGGCATTTCCGTGCAGGTGTATTTCCGGCGGCAACCATGATATCTACCACGAATCCAGCCGAAACGTGTTCCTGCTCCTCGGCGGGGCAGGAGTGAAACACGGAGTCGCGTTCGACCATCCTGTGGAGATCATAGACGTGGCGCCCACAATATCAAAGCTGCTCGGCATCAGGCCGCCAGCCCAGGCCACCGGCCGAGTTCTCGAAGAGGCGCTTCGATCCGGCGTCTGAGTTGACTGCCGCAGACGTCGCTGTTATCATCGGGGTTGACAGCAGGACCGCATAGCGCCTGGCACGTTGGCCGCTGGAAGCGAACGGGGCGCGGTGGGGAAGGGACGGGACGGGATTTGACTGACCCGGGAAAGCTACTCATAATCGCTACTCCAATAGGGAATCTCGAGGACCTCACTCTCCGCGCAAGGCGCGTCCTGGGCGAGATCGACGCGCTGGCGTGCGAGGACACTCGGCATACCCGAATTCTCCTCGACCGATACGATATAGCCAGGCCCAGGCTGCTGTTCTCCTATCATGAGCACAACGAGGATCGGGCCGCGCAGAGGATTCTGGGCCTTCTTGCATCAGGCCAGAACGTGGGTTTATGTTCTAACGCCGGCTATCCGGGCATCAGCGACCCGGGTTATGTGGTGATCAGCCAGGCGGTATCCCGCGGGTTCGCGATAGAGGTGATACCGGGCGCGTCCGCAGTGCCAACGGCCCTGCTGTCGTCGGGTCTACCCACCTCGTCTTTCACTTTCAAAGGGTTCCCTCCTCGAAAAGCTGGTC
>CAYZHL010000225.1:2171-4610 GCA_964478095.1 uncultured Clostridia bacterium
CGTCGTCACCCACCTCCGTACCCAGGGCCACCAGCGCCGCGAGGTCCTCGCCCGGGTGGGCATCCATGAGGAAGATCCCGCGGGTCGCCACCTCGTCTTTCACTTTCAAAGGGTTCCCTCCTCGAAAAGCTGGTCGCAGACGCGCGTTCCTTGAGGCCGAACGTGATCTTCCGCACACGCTGGTATTCTACGAATCGCCCAACCGTCTGGGCGGGCTTCTGCAGGCGGCCCTGGAGGTACTGGGCGATAGGCAGGCTGCTGTCTGCATTGAGCTGACCAAGATGTTTGAGGACGTCCGCCGCGGCCCCCTATCGGATCTAGTCAAGGGATTCGAAGGTGCGCAGCTGAAGGGCGAGGTAGCGGTAGTTATCGCCGGGAACAACCCCAAGTTCACCCGAGATCGGGATGCCGCCGACGGCGACGGCGAATCTACCGAGGGGGTCGGGAACAGGTGAAGACTGCGCTGCGCACGCGCCATGGGGAGCTGTTGCTTCCAGCGTTCATCCCGGACGCGACTCGCGCCGTTGTGCGCTCGGTGGACTCGGCTGATCTGGTGGAAGCACGTGTGCCCGCGCTGATGGTGAACACGTTCCACCTAGCCGCCAGTCCCGGGATTTCCGCTGTGGCTTCAGTGGGAGGCGTCCACTCCTTCATGGGCTGGCGCGGCCCTGTAGCTGCCGATTCCGGGGGATTTCAAGTCTTTTCTCTTCTTTCGGAGAACCCTGCTCTGGGCAGTGTGACCGGTCGAGGTCTCGTGTTCCGCCGCGCCAAGGGGGGCGCAAAGCAGATTCTCACTCCCGAAAAGTGCATCGAACGGCAGTTCCGGATGGGCGCCGATATCATGTTCTGCCTGGATTACTGTACACACCCCGGCGCGCCCGCGCGTGTCCAGTCGGAAAGTGATAGGCTCACTGTGGAGTGGGCGCGGCGCTGCAAGGAAACGTTCCTGCGCCAGGTGGATCAGCGCGGGCTGAGCAATCACGAGCGCCCTCTTTTGTACGCTGTGGTGCAGGGAGGCGACGATTGGGAGCTCAGGCGCGCCTGCGCCGATCAGCTGGCGGAGATGGGCTTCGACGGCTACGGGTACGGGGGATGGCCCATTGCCGACGATGGACAGCTCGTAGACGGAGTGAACATGGTAGTCGAGCTGACGCCGGCCGAGGCGCCCAAGCACGCTCTGGGCATAGGCAAGCCGGGCAGCGTCGTGCGGGCGGCCGCCATGGGCTACGACACCTTCGACGTTGTGATCCCCACGCGCGATGCGCGCCACAAGCGCCTTTACGTGACCACCAATGATTTCGCCTCGCTCACCTGGAAGGGTGAGGACTTCTATGAGAACCTGTACATCCACGATGCAGGGTTCGCGCGTGATCGCCGTCCGGTAGAGGAATCATGCGACTGCCTGTGCTGTCGCAACTACTCCCGCGCGTACCTGCGCCATCTGTTTGATATCGGGGACGCTCTGGCGCTTCGATTGGCTACCATACACAACCTGCGTTTCTACACACGCCTCATGTCACGCATCTGCGAGATGCTGCGGGGGGATCAAGATGGGCACGACGACAGGCGCCGCTGATCCCATCTGCGCAATCGTCGCATCGCTCGCTTCGTCCAGGAAATATGCGAATCTGTGCCCTGATACCCTCCGCCGCACGGCTCGTTGGGCATGGGAGCGCTATCCCAATGTGCCGACGGCCACGAAAGCCGCCAAGAGAAAGCTGCACCAGGTATTCGCGTCCTTCATCCGCGAAGACAATATTGTGAAGGTGCAGCGCCTAGTGGAGACCATTCCTCCGCGTCCTGACCATGACCAGATGCGTTCGATATGCTGCGAAGTAATGGGACTGCATACCTCGACTTGCGAGCGCATGCGCAACGTGGAGCAGCTGTACCCAGCCCTGTTTTCGGCGATTGGCGGTCCGCCGCGCCGGATTGCAGACCTGGCGTGCGGCCTACACCCGTTTGCGCTTCCGTGGATGGGGCTTTCGCCCGGCGCCGCCTACGTAGCTTCGGACATAGATCGGCGGATTGTGGACGCGCTGAACACGTTCTTTGAGCGATCAGGCATCTCGGCCAGGGCCGAGTGGCGCGACCTGCTTGCCGATCGTTCGCGCGTCAGCGCCGATCTGGTCTTCTTGATGAAGGCCCTACCCGGGCTGGAGCAACAGGAAAAGGGCGGCGCGGAGCGGGTTCTCCGGCGGCTTGATGCGGAGTGGGTGATAGTGTCGACTCCGACGGCGAGCCTGTCGGGGCGCGACAAGGGGATGCATGAGCATTACGATGCCATGGTATCGCGCCTGGTCGGGCAGTTAGGCTGGCAGGCGCGGGAGACACGCTTTGACAACGAGATCTTCTACATATTGAGTTGATTTTTTACTGAAAGGGGGACCACCGACAGGAGTAAAGGAATCCCAAATTTGTGAACAACTTGAAGCAGTA
>CAYZHL010000226.1:0-2214 GCA_964478095.1 uncultured Clostridia bacterium
CCCGAAGGGACGCTAGTCGAATCCGATGCATGCTATCTTGAACTACTCCCCCCAGGTGTGTCGAAGGGCGCTGCCCTCTCTGTCCTCTGCGAAACCCTGGGTCTGGACCCCGCCGACACTGTGGCTGTAGGCGACAATATGAACGATGTAGAGATGATCCAGGCAGCCGGAATGGGCATCGCAGTCGACAACGCGCATCCGTATGCCAAGGAGCAGGCTGCGTTCGTAGCTCCGTCCAATGAGGAGTGCGCCGTTGCAGCCGTCATACGCCGTTTCTTCGGCATTTAGCATCCGCTAGCCACGCGTACCTGTCGCCGGGTAGAGAAGCACAGTGGCTATCTGCTTCGGCCTCAACCGGATCCCGATTCTGCACTGAGCCGGCTTGCCCGTTGCATCGGGGCCGGAGACGGCACAAGGCCCGCGTTCGATCTGAAGGCTCTCGCCCGGTGTCTCATCCAGCCTGGCCATCACCGCACTTGCCAGAGGCACTCTTGATGTCAGTATCGCATCCGCCTCATCTGAGGTAGGGTTGTGGAGCCTGACCACCAGGGCGTCTTCTGCCTCAGCCTTCTTCACGGCGGTGATCAGCGCAGGGCCATTCGCAAGCTCCAGGAGCGATACATTCTCCGAGATGCCGCCAGGATGAACGGATGCCGCAAAACACACCGGAGGCGACAGATACTCGCGGGCGATCTGCGCCATGCGGCCCGCAACCCATGTACCTGAATGCGGAACGACCGCATACTCGAATACGTGACTTCCCTGGCATTGCGCCCCCGGAGTATGAACCGGAGGGCCCGCGTGGCCGCGCCTTGTGGTGAGATCATCCCGCGACAGCCATTCCACGCAGCGAAGTAGTGTCACAGCCAGGACTACACCGCCGTCCTTGTCGGTGAAGCACTCGCATTCAGGCAGCCCGCGCGTGACCACTGCGAGCCCAGCCCGCCGGTCACTTGCGTCCACGAAACCCTGGAAGGGCCATAGAAGGGCGGGCGCCTGAATCCACTCTGGGCGCGGCTCAGGCGGCGCGACTTGTCGCCTCACCACATCCAACTGGGCCTGCGCGTACACGCAGTCCGTCTTCACGCCGGTTGGGAAAAGCGCCCTCAACCTGTGGTCTCGCGCGGTGTTGACTATCTCCGTGCGGAAGGCAACGTAAGGCGAAGCCGAGGTAAGGGTAACGTAGGTCACCAGGTCCACTGTCGTAGTGTCAGGAACACGTCGCCGGCTGCTATGGTCAGCTCCGACAGGAATATCAAACGGGATCTGCACTCGCAATGTCCCCACATGCGGTCCCGCGCGGGCGATGCGCACTGAGGCGCGCCCTGCTCCCGACAATGCGGGCCGGTCGAGCACCGGACAGTAGTCGTACTCGTCGCCGATGTCGCCTGAGTCTTCGAACACATTGAGCCCCTGGTATGCTAGCCCGGTTCTCCTGTCGCGAACGTCCACGGTTCCGCTGTCGGAAACCAACACCGAAAGCCAGTCGTTTTCCAGCATGCCGTGGCTTACGTACACGTGCGGCATATCCTGGCCGCTTCGGCCGTTGCCGCTCGGCGATATGAAGTACACACGGAACCCCATCGGAGGAAGTGCCTCTGCATGAAAGCACAAGTTCACGTGGGGTTCACCACGTAACACCTGATCAGGGAGGACCGCGGGAGGCCCCGACCGCGTGGCCCCGCACGGGTATTCCCCATTCGTCTGAGCATCCGCCAGGTATTCTCCATTCCAGCCTCGCACAGCGAAGTCCGCGCCCTCCTCTATTCCTCCTCCAACAGGCACGCGTGCGTCCACCACACAATCGCATGGCCACGGGTTTGGGTTGAAGACCAGAAGCGGGAGCGTATCCGCGGTGGTGGCCTCTGTGGCAGTGCGAGTATCCACCATCCGCGCGATCGACGCCATGCTCTCCGATGACACTGCGGCGGCAATGTCCTGGACCTGTGCGTATCGCGCCTCCATCTCCATGGCGACTTGGTCTGTGGAACAGCCACAGATTGAGTCATGCGCCTGGTTGTGCAGGTATGGTTTCCACGCGGCGCGGAGTAGGCCGGTTGGGTAGTCATCGCCCCCGAGGAGCCAGGCTGCGCAGGCCAGCGGCTCGGCGTACCTAGTGATCAGATTGTCGGTGAGGTGATTTGCCTGCTTCAGTCCCATCCTCGCAGAGAGCACACTGGACAGCATGTTCTGATATCGACTCCCCCTGAACTC
>CAYZHL010000226.1:2224-4595 GCA_964478095.1 uncultured Clostridia bacterium
CTGATTCCGAAAGATTTGAGGCGTGCCGCCACCCTACGGACGTAGTCCTCAAGGCTTCCGATCACGAGGTCGACCGCGGACCCCAAATCGCAACGAAGACTCTCTACCATTGCAGGCAAATCGGCCCTGGGAGCAAGGTGGTCTGATCCGGCCATCAGGAGCACTACGCCTGTCCTGGACCGTGCCGCGAGCCGGGCAATCAGATCTTTCGCGAAACCAAGGTCCGCGTCGGCGCCGCCTGTCTTGCCTTCGCGGCAACCTCCGCATCCAGACCCTTGGGCGCTGAATCGTCCATCCGACTCCCACGGGTTGAAACTGCCCCGAGGCGCGAAACTGCCGTAGTGCTCAGTGAGCCACAGCCCCAGCACCGCGCTGCCGTCGGGCGCCCGCCAACGGAACTCGGCCCCCAGGGTTTCGCCCTCATCGCCCATTCCGCGTGAAAACATGGCAGACTCGATACCGAAACCCCTGAGAATCTGAGGAAGTTGCCCAATGTGGCCGAATGGGTCCGGCACATAGCCTACGTCCATTGAGTGCCCGAATTGCCTCGCTATCGCCTGCCCAAGTAACAAGTTGCGCAGTATTGCCTCCTCGGACGTGAGGAACTCGTCGGGCAGAACGTACCACGGGCCGGCGACAAGCCTCCCGGCGCCCACAAGCGCTCTCAGTCGGGCCTGGTTTTCCGGGCGTATCTCGAGGTAGTCCTCAAGGATGACAGACTGGCCATCCAGAGTGAAGCTTACGAACCTTTCGTCCCTTTCCAGAAGTTCAATCACGTAATCTACAACGCCCACGAGCCTCGCCCTGAACTGCTGGAATGAGAGGTACCACTCGCGGTCCCAGTGTGTGTGCGCAACCAAGACGGCCTGTATGGGTTTCATGAGCCCAAGTCACCTCGTTCCACGTAGATAGGATTGGACATGGCAAGGAGATGACCCTCAGCGGTAGTGAGTTCGCATCTGTACCAGGCGCCGTCGGGCGGCGCATCGGTGAAGACTAGGTGGGCGCCGGATATGCCCGCCTCTGCAGAGAAGAGCGCTTCGGCGCGGTTCCCCGGCGTTCCGCGGATGATACGGACAAGTGCAGGCCCCGAAGGGCAATCCGTACGAACCGACACGCTCAGCTCAACACTCCCTCCACACGGCACCCATGCCTCATCGCCGGGCATGTACGTTCCCGGCGCGCAAGCTTCATGTATACCGCCGCAAGGATCAAGTTTGTCGCCAGAATGATCGTGGATATGGCGCTACCGTAACCCAGCTTGAAGTATTTGAAAGCGTTTCTGTAGGTGTATATGGACACAAGGTCGGTTTTGAACGCCGGTCCGCCGCCTGTGAGCAGAAACGGGCCGAATACGTTGAAGGTCCAGATCGTGATGAGTACAGCGTTCGTGATCATGTGGGGGCGGATGAGCGGGAGCATGATATCTCGGAATTTCCTCCACTCAGACGCGCCGATAACATCGGCGGTTTCGAGGTAAGGAGGAGGTATCGTCTGCAAAGCTGCCCCCATCAGGAGCATTGAGAACGCAGTGCCTCTCCACGTGTTGAAGATGACGATCGAGAGGACCGGGTGAGTGAAGAACCAGTTCACCGCAGGCATGCCCAGGAGGTTCCGCGTCGCGTTCAGCAGGCCGAAATCGTAGTCGAGAAACGCTACCCACAGGTACGCCACCACGACTTCAGGGATTATCCAGGCAAGAATCACGATGCTGGAGACAATGTCGTTGATCGGACCTTTCACGTTGTAGAGCAGCACCGCCAGAAGCAGGCCGAGGAGAAGTTGCCCGATCAGTGCGGAGCCCAGGACGAACTGGGCAGTGATCCTGAGCGAATTGTGGAAGAAGGAGTCGCGGAGTATCGATACGAAGTTGGCAAGACCCACGAATCTGGGCTGAATCGCAGAAATCCCTGTGAGCCTGAGGTTAGTGAGCCCGATGTATATGGCCCCGAGGGCGGGAAACGCCAGGAACACGCCGATAAACACCAACGTCGGCAGTGCGAAGGCAGCCGCGGCCCCACGGGAGAGGATGGGGTTATCGTACTGGATCCTCATCGACTATCAGGCGCCCCTTTCCGGGCCAGGCGACGACCTTTCGACCATCGCCTGGCCATGCTCGTATCAAGCTACTCACGTGGGCTATTCTGCTATCTCCACGTTCGCATCTCCGGCGATTTCGGCTACCGCCCTGGCATATGCATCCAGCGCCTGCTCCGGCGTCATCTGCCCGGTGACCACTCGCTCAGTCATGAGCTGTACTTGGTACGACACCTCCGGGTAGAGGGGACTGCCCGGCCGGTACGTGGTATAGGGCACGAGTTTCTTGGTGGTTTCAGAGATGAACGGATCGGCCTTGACCTCGGGGGCGTCT
>CAYZHL010000227.1:0-1446 GCA_964478095.1 uncultured Clostridia bacterium
AGACGCGGTGATCGAATGGTCCATCAAGCACAGCCCCGAGATAGGGATCGGCACGGGCACGGTCAACCCTGTCGTCGGTGAGGTCAATGATGGTATCCTCAATGACATCCAGGGCCGTCATGTCCGAAAAGAGCATGTGTTCGAGGCGATAGCCAACGCCGGGGCCGGCGCTGTTCAGGAGGGATCGGTCGGGGCAGGCACGGGAAGCGTGTGCATGGGCTGGAAAGGCGGCATAGGCACGTCATCCAGAGTGCTCCCGCCCCGACGCGGCGGCTACACCGTGGGAGTGCTGGCCCAGACCAACTTCGGCGGCGTGCTCACAGTGAACGGCGCTCCGGTCGGACGCGAACTCGGGCGCTACTCGAACAGCGCGGACTTCCCCTATGAGATACATGCGACCGGGGATATTGAGGGAGCATATCCCGACGGATCCGTCATGGTCATAGTGGCCACTGATGCCCCTCTCGACCAAAGGCAGCTGGAGCGGTTAGCGAAGCGAGCCGGCCTTGGGCTCGCCCGCACCGGCTTCTACAGCAGCAACGGGTCAGGGGATTTCTTCATAGCCTTCTCCACATCCGGGCGCATTGCGCATGACAGCCCCATGACTGCCAAGGCTGAGGTGGTATCGAACGATGCAATGTCCCCCTTGTTCCTGGCGGTCGTCGAGGCCGCCGAGGAGGCCGTCATCAACTCGATGCTCAAGGCCACTACGGTTGTCGGTCGCGACGGCAGAACGGTTGACGCTATCGATATCGACCGGCTTCTCGAAGTCATGAGGAAGTACAATGCATTGAACTGGAGTAGAACACTCCCGCCGTGGGGCGGCGACAAGTAGAGATTCACGCCCAAATGCGTTAGCCGTCACCGCTCCCCAATTCTTGCCGCGGTCATTGCCTATCCGTCGGCGGTGATCGCTCTGTTCGCGCGTGCTCTACCCTCCGATGGGCGCGGAAGTCCTTAGCTGCCTGGATCGGCAGGGGATACTGACTCTCCAGTTCCCAGTTGACGATCCAGGCCTTGCTGCTTTCATAGCACGTGGCGACGCCACAGCGTTGGCAGTTCCGATTGTGCTGATGGATGATTCAGAGGCTGAAGAGGAGACTGCATGCGTTTAGTCGAAGACCATCGCATCCAGCCCCGAGGCGGTGTGCCTGAAGGAGGAGCGCATCGTGGAGACCAAGACTGAGTTTGTGTCGGTGTGTGGCGGAGCGAGCCTTGCGACATCCATTACCTTGCCGGGTCCCGGCGCTTACCCTGTGGTCATTGTGCGGACGGTGTATGGACGTCGGAATCTACAGACTATCGGAGACATCTTTGGGAGTCACGGCTATGCCATTGTGATCCAGGATGTTCGCGGAAGCGGCGAGTCGTCCCGGCATTTCGGATTCTTGGCTCAGGAACCAAAGGACGCGGTCGAAACCGCGCAATGGGTGCTGGATCAGCCGT
>CAYZHL010000227.1:1504-3112 GCA_964478095.1 uncultured Clostridia bacterium
ACCTTGCCCTGGACATACATGAGAACCGCTCCTCTCAGCGGCTTTGATCCCGGGCTTCTATACCGCAAGACGCCCCTAATCGATGCCATTCCGCAGAGCGTAGACCCTTTGTGGGCCGCTATGCTGGAGGAAGGTCCCCGGTCCGATTTCTGGGACGGTAATGATCTATGGGACTACGTCCGGAGAGCCCGCGTTCCTGGGCTTCACTTCGGGGGATGGTTCGACTTCCTGCTCGTCCGGCGCGCCCCAGAGGCTTGTACTCGGCCCGTGGAGTCACAACGGCACGATCGGCGGGCCGGAGAAGATATCCGGTGATGTGTCATACGGGTATTGGTCCGGGCAGCGTGAAGGCGGTCCGGATGGCGTGCATGAGGATACGGTGGACATGTCCTCTCCCTTCATAGAGGAGTGCCTGCGCTGGTTCGACTTCTGGGTGAAGGGCACAGGCGATTCGCCGGCCAGGTCTTCTGTGAAGTGTTTCTTTACGGGGCACAGACCTCACTGGGCTGAGCTAGAGGCGTGGCCTCACCCGGATGATTGTGGCGTGAAGATGTACCTTGGCGCTACAGCCGATGCGCGTTGCTCCGATCATGACGGCCAGTTTGCGGCCGACTGCCCCGAGGCAGCTGACGATCGGTTTGTGGCTGATGGGTGGCCTGCGGCTGGCGGTCGAGGCAGGGGAATCCTGTCCGTCTTCTCCGCGGACTGGACCTCCGGCAGAAGCCCTGTAGCCGCCTGCGAGTCGTTCGCGTACGATCCGGATGATCCCGTCGCGACTGAAGGCGGTGCGGTATGGGCATTCCCCAAGGCAGGGCTGGCGCCGGGCCCCTCAGTATCGTCTGCTCATTTGCGCGAGGATGTTTTGACTTACGATTCTGAGGTGCTGGGCAGTCCGCTGGAGATATGCGGCATTCCGGAGGTCGCGCTATACGCATCATCAAGCGCGCCCGATACGGACTTCGTCTTGACGCTGCTCGATCTGGATGAGGGCGGTGTTGCGAGGTACGTTTCGGACGGCATAGTAAGGGCTAGATATCGGAACAGTCTTGAAAGGGAGGACTTTCTGGAGCCTGGGCAGGTGTATCTCTTCCGCATACGTATGAAGGGGTGCGCCCACACTTTCGGCCCAGGCCATCGGGTGCGACTGACAGTCACGAGCTCGAACTTCCCGAAGTTCGACCGTAATCCGAACACAGGAGAGCCTATATACCGAAGTCAACGAATGCGGAAGGCCGTGCAGGTAGTCTACTATGGGCCTGCGTGTCCGTCGGCCGTCGTGCTCCCCGTGATCAGCGGGTATCAGGTGCGCCCTCTTGATGACGACGACCGCGAGTGGGTCAGAAGGGTGCTGAAGGAGAGCTGGGGTTCTGCCAAGATCGCAACAAGGGGACAGCTGGTGGATGCGTCCGGTCTTCCTGGGTTCGTTGCGGTGGCAGGCAGCGGCGACCGCCTCGGCTTATTGACGTACGAGGAGCGCAACGGTGAGTGCGAGATCGTCACTCTGAACAGCTTACAGCGGGGGATGGGCATTGGGAAGGGATTGATTCGGAAAGCGGTGGAGTGTGCGAAGGAAGCCGGGGTGTGTAGAGTGTGGCTGATCACTACTAA
>CAYZHL010000227.1:3159-4576 GCA_964478095.1 uncultured Clostridia bacterium
CCGCATAGTTGCAGTTCACCGCGATGCTGTGGCTCTGGCCAGGCGCCTCAAACCCGAGATACCGTTGCTCGGTGAGAACGGGATACCCATACGCGACGAGATCGAACTTGAGCTGGTGCTGGATACGGATGACGGGAACGTATAGACGGGGCGGACGGGTAAGGCGCGACTACTTTTCTCGATTGCGTCCCTCAGTCTTCGTCGCCCGCGGAGGTCGGTGCCGCGAGATAGGCCTGAAGTGGTTCGTGCAGGCACTTTTCCGGTACGGGGACAACGGCGAACCCGTCTTGGGCGAAGTGCCTATCAAGGCTGAACGCAGTATGGATGGACTCATCCCGCATGATCACAGAAGATGCCGCATCTATCGACGAGTACGACTGCTGTTGGATGGAGCACGCGAACCTGGCCGTTACGCACGACCTTGTCGAATTCGCCCCAATCAACCTGCATCTGTTCGCAATGAACTCCTTATGGCTCTCTGGGATCCCTGGGGGTTCAGGCCTGCTCTCTGCGGGCGGCGCATCGTTGCAGTACTTCGCTGCCGTTCGCGGATCGATTCCGAGCTCCTCGCCAATCTGGGTGTAGTAAAGGTTTTTCTCGCGTAGCTGCCGAATGCCCATACTGGTCCTACCTCCAATCATGATGCTGGCGCCTCACTTGGCCACAAGGTATTGGCGCCGTTCGGCGACGAGGTAGGACTATCATGCTGATATCACAGGCCCCTGGAGAGAAACCGCATTATCGGCCGTTGTTTCTCGGCAGATCCCGCTGGAGAAAAGGCGCATTACCTCTGGAGATCAACTACATGGAGATCAACTACATTCTACGGCTGGTGTTGACAGCACCGGGTCCAGGGATAGACCCGTGGATAGGTCCAGGGATAGACCCGAGGGCAGGTCCAGGAATACACCTAAGGACAAACCCGGGGATAGATCTGGGGGCATGCTGAGGGACGGAAAGATGACTGCTGTGGCTCAGTGGTATACCCCCGGGGGTATCCGCCCAGGGATACGCTCAGATTCTGACATCAGTTTCGGAGATACCCGCAACTTCTGGCGCGCCAGGATCAGCCTGACGCCTCCAGCCCTCTTGTCCGGAGGCCAGGACGTTAAGACCAGCTAAATAGCCATTCCAGCGAGGTGAGCATGGCCCCCTCAGCCGACAACCCACCGCAATGACCGGGGCGGGCATCATTCTCCCGGTCACTATCCCGCGGGGCGATGTCTACTCGCTTTCCCAATTGCTATTGCCCACAGTACATACACGCACCCCATCGTGCAGGTGCGCGCAAGGATTGTTGCTTCCCTAATCGCCGACCTCGCCCATTTCGGCGTCGCTCCGGTCCGGCGTTTGGCCCCCTGCTCACGCATTCGAATCCCGATTGGCTTTCTGCCGCTCTCGTTGCGCAGTTTCGCAA
>CAYZHL010000228.1:0-2888 GCA_964478095.1 uncultured Clostridia bacterium
GCCGCCTCCATTGGCCAGGATATCGGGCACCACGATGACGCCCTTCTCCTCCAGAATTCTGTCGGCTTCGGCCGAAGTCGGGCCGTTGGCGCCCTCCACGATCAGCTTGGCCTTGATCTGGTCGGCGTTGGCCTCAGTGATCTGGCCCTGCAGCGCTGCCGGTATCAGGAGGTCTACGTCCAGCGTAAGTAGTTGCTCGTTGGAGACGATGCTGACCCCCGGCGCTGTATACCCTTCAATGAACTTGTGCTCTGCCACGTACTTGCTGATCTCAGGCACGTTCAGGCCGGCCGGATTATATATCCCGCCTGTGACGTCGCTGACGCCCACCACCTTGCAGCCTAGTTCGTGGGCGAGTTCCGCAGATACGGATCCCACGTTGCCGTATCCTTGAACGGCGCACGTGACCTCGGACGGCTGTCGGCCCAGCCTGGCGAGGAGTTCTCTGACGGCGAACACAACGCCTCTGCCCGTGGCCTCGCGACGACCCAGGGAACCGCCGATGGGGATGGGCTTTCCAGTGACTACGCCGGGGCTGAGGACGCCGGTAAGTACAGAATAGGTGTCGACGAACCAGCCCATTATCTGTGCATTGGTGCCCATATCCGGGGCGGGGATGTCCTTTTCCGGGCCGACGATTGGCAAGATGGCGTACACGTACCGTCGCGTCAGCTTCTTCAGCTCGTTCTGCGACAGCTTCATCGGGTCAACCCGAATGCCGCCTTTGCCGCCGCCGTATGGGATGCCCGCTACTGCGCACTTCCAGGTCATCCAGGACGCAAGCGCCTTTACCTCGTCCATGCAGACATCCATGGCGTAACGGACTCCGCCCTTGGCCGGGCCTCGCACTGTGGAGTGCTGGCATCTGTAGCCCATAAACACTTTTGTGCTGCCGTCGTCCATCTCCACCGGAAGCGCCACTTCCAGTGTGCGTTCGGGCTCGGCAAGTATTTCGAAGATGCCCGGTTCTAGATTGAGAATCCTAGAAGCTTCGCGGAGCCTGGCGAGTACCTGCTCATACTGGCTTCCTGCCATTTTGCTACCCCCAAAAAGTGTAGTGCATCGACAACTACCAATTCGACACATAGGAGTCGGCTCCTGCCGGGCAATATGAGGTTTGTCGGTCTGGAAGCGCTGATCGCGAGAGAAATGTTGACGGATGTGCAGGAAGGAGTTCGCCAGTAAACAGCGAAGTTGTATGCGTCCAACAACCTACATGGGGAGGATGGTTTTATGAAGCGCACTTTGTCACTGTTGCTCGCTGCCGGGATGCTACTGGCGCTGGCGCTGCCGGCATTCTCGGCCCCCGCTCCGAAGGTCGGTATAGTATTCGATATCGGCGGGCTTGGCGACCAGTCGTTTAACGACGCAGCATACAGAGGGCTGAAGAAGCTGGAGAAAGAACTTGGCGCCACCACTACGTACATTGAGTCCCGCACCCCTTCCGACTACGAGCCCAACCTGGCGTCACTGGCCAGGCAGAGTTACGATGTTGTTTGGGGTATTGGTTTCCTAATGGCCGACGCCATGAAGAAGGTATCACAGCAGTTCCCGAACACGAGATTCGGAATCATCGACAATGGCTACAGCGATGACGAGTACAAGGCCATGAAGAACGTCCTGGGCGTGCTCTTCAAGGAGCAAGAGGGCTCGTTCCTAGTGGGAGTGCTCGCAGCCCTTACTACGAAGACCAATATCGTCGGATTCGTGGGAGGCATGGACTTCCCTGTCATCGAGCGGTTTGAGTCAGGGTTCAAGGCCGGTGTCTGGAAGACCAACCCGAAGATCAAGATCCTGACCAACTACACCGGCAGTTTCAACGACGCTGCCAAGGGCAAGATTGTGACGATGGGAATGTACCTCCAGAATGCCGACGTGGTGTTCCACGCCGCCGGCCAGACCGGCCTTGGGACTATCGAGGCAGCAGTTGAGCAGGATAGGTGGGCAATCGGCGTCGACTCCGACCAACACCATCTTGGCCCGAAGAATGTGCTGAACTCCATGATCAAGCGTGTCGACACTGGCGTGTTCGAGGGGACCAAGATGCTTCTGGATCCCAAGTTCACCGGCCGAACCGTCGTGCTTGGCATCAAGGAAGACGGCGTGGGCCTGGCCCCTGAGGCGTCCAACAATGCCTCCAAGGCCGCCACTGCCAAGGCGCTGGAGTGGGCCGAGAAGATCCGCAAGGGCGAGTACGTCGTACCCGAGTGGAGGGCTGACGCCGACAAGCTCTACTCCAAATAAAGGTGCTCTTATCAGATCGATGTTCGGGCGCCGGCGTTCTGCTTCGGCGCCCGAACTGACGTGGAGGGACAGGTATGACGAAGTCCCAGCGAGTCCCCGTCTTGGAGATGAGGGGGATTACCAAGCGATTCCCCGGGGTTTTGGCGAACGACGGGGTCGACTTCACTCTTCATAAGGGCGAGATACACGCCCTTCTGGGCGAGAACGGAGCGGGCAAGTCGACGCTCATGAAAATCCTGTACGGCCTGTACCAGGCTGATTCAGGCACGATCCGCGTAAACGGGCAGGAGGTCCAGATTCGGGAACCCAACGATGCTCTGCGCTTGGGAATCGGCATGGTGCACCAGCACTTCATGTTGATTCAGCAGTTCACGGTGGCGGAGAACCTGGTGCTGGGCGCCGAACCGCGTCGGCGTGGGATCTTCCTCGATATGGATACGGCCGTGGCCAAGGTGACGGAAGTATCGGAGCAGTACGGCCTGGCCATCGACCCGACTGCGCGAATCACGGATATCTCCGTGGGCATGCAGCAGCGGGTGGAGATACTCAAGGCGCTGCTGCGCGGCGCGGACATCCTGGTGCTGGATGAGCCCACTGCAGTGTTGACTCCCCAGGAGGTATCCGAGCTTTTCGTGATAATGAGG
>CAYZHL010000228.1:2898-4569 GCA_964478095.1 uncultured Clostridia bacterium
AAGCTCAAAGAGGTCATGGGGATATCCGAGCATGTCACCGTGATCCGCCGCGGCAGGGTAGTGGGCGCTCTGGAAACCGCGAAAACCGGCGTGGACGAGCTGGCTACGCTGATGGTCGGCAGAGACGTAGAGCTAGTGGTGGAAAAGGGACCTGCCAAGCCCGGCGATGACGTTCTCACAATTGAGAACCTTCAGGTACTCGATGCTCGCTGTGCGCGGGGTGTCGCTCGCATTGAGAAGCGGCGAGATACTCGGCATTGCGGGGGTGGACGGCAACGGCCAGACTGAGCTTGTGGAAGCGATCACTGGCATGAGGCGCGCAACCGCCGGCAAGGTGACCTTGGCAGGCAGGGATGTGACTAACAGCGAACCCAGAAAGCTGTTTGAGTCGGGTGTGGTGCACATACCCGCCGACAGGCATCGTCACGGCCTGGTGCTGGACTTCACGGTGGCTGAGAATATGGTGCTTCAAACGTACTGCAGGCCGCCTTTCAGCAAGAATTCCAGGCTGAACTGGGAGACCATCAAGAGAGAGGCCAGGCGCCTCATAGAGCAATTCGATATCCGCACTCCCGGAGAGGATGTCAACGCGAGTTCATTGTCGGGCGGGAACCAGCAGAAGGTGATTGTAGCGCGCGAGCTGTCGCGCCGGCCTGAACTGGTCGTTGCGGCCCAGCCCACGCGCGGTCTGGATGTAGGGGCGATTGAGTTTGTCCACCGGAAGCTTGTGGAGGCGCGCGACGCCGGAAAGGCTGTTCTCCTGGTCTCCCTGGAACTCGATGAGATACTGGCGCTGTCCGATAGAATAGCCGTGATGTACGAAGGCGAGATTGTTGGCGTTCTCGAGCGTGAACAGGCTACCGAGGAACTGCTGGGCCTGATGATGGCCGGGGCGTCGCGCGGGCCTGCCCGCAGGGCTCAGGAGGTGGTAGGCAAGTGAGTAGCAACGGGAAGAAGACTATCTGGTCGGAACTGCTCGTTCCTATAGTAGCGATACTGGCCGGCCTTGTTACGGGGGCCATATTCATGGCGTTCACCGGCGCGAACCCCCTGACGGCCTACGAGGCACTGCTCAGGGGCTGTTTCGGAACGCCCGTCAATATCTCTGAGACGATAGTGTACACCACGCCGCTGATCTTCACAGGGCTATCTATTGCCGTTGCCTACAGAGCGGGCCTGCTCAATATCGGGGCCGAGGGCCAGATAATAGTGGGCATGCTCGCCGCGGCTATTGTCGGCGTTCGCGGGGCGGGCCTGCCGCGTATCATCCACTTGCCTCTGACGGTGCTCGCGGGCGCCGCCGCGGGGGCCGTGTGGGCTGCGGTTCCGGGATATCTCAAGGCCAAACTGGGAGTCCATGAGGTTGTCAACAGCATCATGATGAACTACATCGCTTTGTTCCTCTCACACTACCTGGTTAACGGGCCAATCAAAGATCCAAACGTCGCCGCGCCCTACAGCGCCGAGATCGCCGACTCATCCAAGCTGCTGCGCTTCTTTGGCGATTTTCACAGCGAGTTCCGCGTCAATACCGGAATACTCGTGGCCATCGGCGCCGCTGTGCTCATCTTCTACATCCTCTACAAGACGACGACGGGCTATGAGATCCGGGCGGTGGGCGCGGTGCCGGGCTACGCCAGCCCGATGGGCCTGCCACCGGCGGTGATGGTC
>CAYZHL010000229.1:0-4549 GCA_964478095.1 uncultured Clostridia bacterium
GTAAACCGACGCAGGATGGCCGAAAAAGGTGTCCCGTAGGGCACAGGCGCCGATCCCCGACGATCTCGCGCGCCCCGGTATCGATGCCCACCAGTTCCGCCTACGCCTTCTAGCTGGGATTATCGTAGCCCGGGATTTCGCCCGGTGCAACGGCCGTCGGGGGTTTCCGCGAACCTGTAACCTACGGGACAGCATTTCCAGGGTTCCTGTGTAAACCGACGCAGGATGGCCGAAAAAGGTGTCCCGTAGGGCACAGGCGCCGATCTGTGGATGGATAACAAGCAGGCTGCCTAGTCGTGGCGATCGCGGGCCCGGGTGGAATGGAACAGAAGACAGGATTCGACTACGGGACTACAGCTTATAGCTCACCACTGCCGCGTCTGTCTTCCTGATTGTTTCGACTGACTGTTCGTAGTTCTTGATGCCTACCGCCACGGCAAGGCACTCTATCAGGTTTACCTGCACGGCTCGTCGGTGGCGCGTGTCAGCAGCACTATGTCGGACACTTTGCATATGGGCGATCGGTCATGGCCGGTTATGGCTATGGTGGCGGCGCCTGACTGCCTGGCTTTCTCCAGCGCATACACAATCTGGACCGAGGTGCCTGAATCAGATATGCCTATGGCCACGTCACGTTTGGTCAGAAGGCTTGCCGACATGAGCTGTATGTGAGGATCGGTTATCGCGATGACCGAAAGCCCGAGCTTGAGCCATTTGTGATACGCCATGTCCGCAATGAAGGCGGATCCGCCCACTCCGTATATCTCTATTCTGCCTGCCGCAGCCATGCAGTCTACTGCGCGTTCGAACTGCCCGGGATGAATGGCCGACTCGAAGCCCTGGAGGGCCCTCACGGAATCGGCGGTGACTTTGCGTATGATGTCGGATGTGGTGTCGTCTCTGGCCACGTTTTCGTGGAAGTGTTTGGTGGGCGATGACGACTCAACCGCCAGGCTTATCTTGAACTCGTAGTACCCACGGTATCCGATCCGCTTGCAGAACCTTATGATCGTCGCGTCACTCACCGAGCAGGCATCGGCCAGCTCCGATATGGAGAGGTATACCACCTTTTCGGGGTTGCCCAGGATGAACTCGGCTAACCTCGCCTCAGCGGGCCCCAGCGAAGCGGCTGCGTTTCTGATCCTCATCAACGGCAGTGTAAGGCCTGCATGGTCCGGCTGTTCGGGAGCGACAAGACTACCCATGGCACTGCACCCCTGTCTTGAGCCAAATGCGAGTAGACTACTGATCTGATTCGCCGCCTACTGCTTACGTCCTGCAAGATGGTGATATTAAAATTTCGCCACAGCAAGGAGGAAAAGTGACATATGAGTAGAATACGTTCTCTCGATGAAGCAATACTTCGTGTCGATACGAAGGTTACGTGTCAGCAGAGCATGGATTGAACCGGGGGATTCGCAATGAGGCGTGCTACGGTCGAAACAAGATTTGCTCATGCGGTGAGCGGGGTGCTACTCTGGGCAGCGCTTCTTTCTGTGGCGTTCCCGCTTGCCTGGATCCTGCTTACATCCTTTAAGCCGGTGTCGAAGATATACCAGATGCCCCCGGTTCTCTTTTTCAAGCCTACGCTGCGCAACTACTACAAGGCCCTAGTGGAGAATGATTCTCTGCGGACGGCTTTTCTGAACAGCGTAATCGTGGCCGTCACCACCTCGCTCGTTTCGGTGGCTCTGGCGGCGCCTGGGGCCTACGCCATTGTGCGGTTTGTGAAGCGCAACTACAGGGCGCGCGTGGCCATACTGGCAATGCAAATGCTGCCGCCGGCGGTCCTGGCCATTCCGATAGCCCTGGTCGCTCGGCGGCTAGCCATGTACGATAGCCTCGTGTCGCTGATTATCGCCTGCCTCACCATCACGCTCCCCTTCTCCATCTGGCTGCTGTCGGCCTTCCTTGAAGGCATACCCGGCAGCTTCGAGGAGGCGGCGCTCATCGACGGGTGCAGCCGGTTCACCGCGTTTCTGCGCGTGGTGGTGCCGGTGGCCACTCCGGGGCTGGGAGCCGCGGCCATCCTCAGCTTCATATTCGGCTGGAACGAGTTTCTGTACGCGCTGGTCCTGACAGGGCGGACCAGCCAGACATTGCCTGTGGCGGCATGCGGGTTCGCAACTTCTCAAGGGGTGCAGGTAGAGCTTCTCACGGTGGCGGTTGTGCTCATGGCTCTGCCGGCTATCCTCTTCGGTACGGTAGCCCAGAAGTATCTGGTCGAGGGGCTTACGTCGAACTCACTCAAGTAGGGCATAGGGTCATGCAGGGAGGTGCAGGCAGCAGAACTGGCGGCAAAACTGACGGCAAAACAGGCAGCAAAACTGGCGGCAAAACAGGCAGCAGAACTGACGGCAAAACAGGCAGCAGAACTGGTGGCAAAACAGGCAGCAAAACTGGCGGCAAAACAGGCAGCAAAACTGGCGGTAGAACTGGCGGCAGAACTGGCGGCAAGACAGGCAGCAGAACTAGCGTCAAAACCGGCAGCAAGATCGGCATTAGAACCGTAGTAGAAGAAGTGGAATCGGAGAAGCAAATCACTGCAACGGCGATCAAGTGGATCGGGCATTCATGATCTAGGAGGGAACGAAGATGAAGTCAAAGGCCATCCTTGTCCGCGCGCTTACTATGGCGCTGGTCTTTGCCATGGCGCTGTCGCTTGTGACGAGTGTGCAGGCTGCTAGGGAAAAGTCCATCACCATCCTGCTCGAAACGGTTCCGGACTCGGAATACGTGATCAAGCTGATCCCTGAGTTCGAGAAGGCCACTGGTATCAAGGTCAATGTGGAGAAGACTACGTTCATGGTCATGAGGGACAAGCTCATGACCAACGTGCTGTCGGGACGCGGTCAGTACGACGTGATAGTAGTGGACGCCCCGTTCTGGACGGGTCAATTTGTGAATGGTCGCTGGATCATCCCTCTCGACGACTACATTAAGGAGACGCCTTCGGTGAACATGGACGTCTATTACCCGTCCATGCTGGACTTGGCGGGCGTGTTCGACGGCGTAACCTACATGCTGCCGTTCTACCAGTACAACATGGTGATGCTCACTAGGTCCGACATTGTAGACGACCCCAAGATCCGCAAGGAATACAAGGCCAAGTTCGGCAAGGAACTCGATCTCGACAACCTCTCAGTTGAGGAGTATGTGCAGGTTGCCAAGTTCCTCACTCGCGACACCAACGCCGACGGGAAGGTCGATATCTGGGGCTCGATCATGACTCCCAAGAAGTCCGACACCTACTGCGACTGGGCCAACTACTTCTTCGGCCTGGGCGGCGACTTCTACACCAACAAGAAGGTCACCATCAACAGCCAGGCAGGAGTCAAGGCTCTCAACCTCTACATGGATGCTCTGAAGAACGCAGCGCCGGCGGGCTCCATGGGCTTTTCCTTCGATGACGCCCTCAACGCGATGGCGCAGGGCCAGGGCGCTACGATGGTCACGTTCAACTGGATGCTGGGCCCGCTGAACGATCCCGCCAAGTCCAAAGTGGCCGGTAAGCTCAACGTGCACCCCGTGCCGGGCGGGCGCGGAGTATCGGCCGGCTGGGGCTGGGCGATCCCGTGGAATGCTCCCGACAAGGACGCTGCATGGCAGTTTATCTCGTGGGTCGAGTCGGCCAAGATAGCGCGCCAGCGTGCACTCATGGGCGGAGCGCCCACCAGGCGCGACATTCTGGAAGATCTGGAACTTAGCCGGAAGTTCGCCGCCTACTACGGCACTCTCAAGAAGGTCCTGCCCACGGCGGTTCCGGCCATCCCGATGATGCTGGAGCAAATCAGATTCGAGGACATCGTCAACGACTACCTGGGCGCAGCTCTCCTTGGCGAGATGTCGGCGGAAGACGCGCTGAACAGAGCGGCAAAGGAGCTCTCGCGTCTGCGCTAAGGGCGCGTTGGCCTGTTCGGGCGTGACTCCTTGGGCGTGACTGACTAGAAAGACTGACTAGAAAGACTGACTAGAGAGGGGATCTATGATGACGGCAACACCAGTCCATCACAGGAAGACGTCTGCAGGCGCCGGCGCACGACGCAACTACACTGCACTCGGATTCTTGGTCCCCTCTCTCGTCATACTCGGGATAGTAGTGCTGATCCCGCTTCTGTACGTGGTCTATCTGAGCTTCACAGACTACTCGTTCATCGCGCCCACCCAGAGCCGTTTCGTGGGCGTTCGGAACTATATCGATGCGCTATGGCAGCGCGACTTCAGGAACTCGCTCTGGGTAACTACGATATTCACCGTGGTCACAGTGGGGCTCGAAGCCATTCTGGGCCTGATCGTAGCGCTTGCGCTCCGGACCAGGCAGCGGTATTCGCGGGCGTTCTTCTCGGTGTACCTCATGCCCACGATCATCACGCCCATCTCCACAGGCCTGGTGTGGGCGTACATCCTCCACCCAACGCTGGGTGTGTTCAACTACCTGCTGGGGCTGCTTGGGGCGCCCACCCGCGCCTGGCTTGGCGAGGGGGGAACGGCCCTGCTTTCCGTGTGCCTGGTGGATGTGTGGGAATGGACTCCTCTGGTCGCGCACATC
>CAYZHL010000230.1:0-4541 GCA_964478095.1 uncultured Clostridia bacterium
AGGAAGTCCCCATAGGCATAAGGGGGACTGCCTTCGGATTGGTGTCGACCACTCTCGGCATAGCATCGCTTCCTGCACCGTACATAGGCGGCCTGATGTGGGCCAAGTTTGGGCCTAAGGCTCCGTTCGTGCTGCCGCTTCTGGCCAGCCTGAGCATGGCCGCGATACTCTGGTTCAAACTGCCGGGGAGGCACGATAAGGCAGAACAGACTGCAGAGGCGCAGGCGTCACCGTCGCAACTATAGCCATTACGCAGCTGTGTCGATTCCTGATCGGCGGACAGGCGGGGCCAATTGGGTCCTGACCTGTCCGCATTGCTGTTCCCGACCCCAGGGCTTTCTCGTTTTTTGCTGCCGGAGGCCCCTGCAGGAGTACTTTCTTGTCTGACGAATAGCAGTTGTAGCCATGCACTGGCTCTGTTCTGACAACGGCTGAAACGACGCTCACTTCTAGCAGCCGTGCTGCCACTTCATCCAACGATCATCTACCGATTCTCCCTCTTTGTCGCACAGACACGGTGATACGGATATCGACTACTTGGCCGATTGCATGCGGACATGTAACGCGTACGGAGGTGATAGACCCGACCGTGCAGGGATTCGCGGCGAACCCATCAAGCAATTCCTTGAGGAGGGATCGAGATGAAGAGGTCCAGGTGGCTGAGGCTCGTGGCACTGAGCAGCATGATCATGTTGCTCATTGGGGCCATGACTGTATCCGCGGCCGTCGGCGGTAGGCTGGAGATATTCTCCTGGTGGGCCGGCGACGAGGGACCCGCGCTCGAGGCATTGATTAGGCTATATGAGAAGAGCAATCCGGGAACTAAAGTCATAAACTCCACCGTGACCGGCGGATCCGGGGTAAATGCCAAGGCGGTTCTCAAGACCAGGATGCTGGGCGGCGATCCTCCCGATACGTTCCAGGTCCATGCCGGCCAGGAGTTGATCGGGACGTGGGTTGTTGCTGAGAGGATGGAGGACCTGACTTCGCTGTATGAGAAAGAAGGCTGGAGGCGGGTATTCCCTGAGGGCCTCCTCAAATTGCTCAGCACTGACCGGGGCATCTGGTCGGTTCCTGTGAACATCCATCGATCCAACGTCTTGTGGTATGTGCCCGGCAACCTCGCCAAGTGGGGTGTGAAGGCGCCGACCACGTGGGCAGAGTTCCTGGCGATAGCTCCCGCGCTGTCGGCCAAGGGAATCGTGCCGCTGTCGCTCGGCGAGAACTGGACCGCCAACCATCTGTGGGAGAGTGTCGCCCTGGCGGTTCTGGGCCCCGAGAAGTGGGATGCCCTGTGGAACGGAAAGCTGTCATTTAGGAGCCCGGAAGCTGTCGAGGTGTGGAAGACGTTCGGCGAGATTCTCAAGTATACGAACACCGATGCGCCGTCGCTATCGTGGCAGCAGGCCACCGATATGGTGATCAGAGGACAGGCGGCGTTCAACATCATGGGCGACTGGGCTGCGGGCTATATGGCGACTACACTCAAGCTCAAGCCGGGTACCGACTTCGGATGGACGGCATCGCCGGGCACCGGCGGGCTGTTCATGATGCTGTCGGACTCCTTCGGGCTCCCGGTAGGCTGTGCAGCCAGGGACAACGCTTTGGCATGGCTCAGGATGCTGGGCAGCAGGGAGGGGCAGGACACGTTCAACCCGCTGAAGGGCTCCATCAGCGCGCGCACTGACTCGGACATGAGCAAATACAACACGTACCTACAGTCCGCCGCGAAGGACTGGAAGTCCAGCGTGATCGCGGGCTCGCTAGCCCACGGCGTGGTGGCCAACGAGAGGTTCATGAATGACTTCGCGACGGTCATGGAGATCTTCCTTCAGAGCCGCAACGCCCAGGCTGCAGCTAATGCGGCTCAGGCTGTAGCGATTCAGTCCGGCATCGCATCCAAGTAATGGGCCGGTCAGAGGCCGGGATAGCCTGGATGGCCCGGATAGGCTGGATAGCCTGGATGGCCCGGATAGGCTGGATAGCCCGGATAGGCTGGATAGCCCGGATAGCCCGGATAGGCTGGATAGGCCCCACAGGTAGATACATGGTGAGGGGGCGGCCGGGGCGCCGGTCGCCCCGCTCGGAGGTGGTGGCGCGTGCACTCAAGGCGCGATGAACGCCTCGCTATACTAGTCATCCTGCCATCCATCGTGCTGCTGGCGATCTTCGTCTATGCATTCATAGGCCAGAGCATGAAGGCTTCGGTCACCGACTGGGGGCAGCAGGCGGCACTGTCGCTTAACCCCGAGATACATTACGTAGGGATGCAGAATTACGAAAACCTGTTTACGGGGTTTCTGGGCATGCGATTCCGTCAGGACTTGACCAGCATGATCTTCTTCACCGCTCTGTTTGTGGTGGTTGCGCTGGCGGTCGGACTTGGCCTCGCGACTCTGATCGACCATCTTGTGTGGGGCGAGGCAGTGTTCAGAACCGTCTTCCTTTTTCCCATGTCTCTTTCGTTTGTGGTCACCGGGACCATATGGCGATGGCTTCTCCAACCTCGCGGCGGGATCAACCAGCTGCCCACGGTGGTCGGTTTGCCGGCCGGCCAGTTCCTCTGGCTTTCCAGCCGGGAGCAGCGTTTCGTGTTCGACTGGGCCGCTCTGCCTCATTATGGCTGCTGGGTGCTGGCGATGGTACTCGCTGCGCTTTCGTGGACCAACTTTCGTCGCGCAAGGCCGAGGGCGGCCCGCCGGCAGGCAGTCGCAACCGCAGCCGTTCTGGTGTTGGCCATGTCGGGTATCGCCCGGCGCCTGGCAATTCTTGGCTTTCCCGAGGCCCATGGGTTCAACATCGCGATCTGGGGAGTGGTCATTGCAGCCGTATGGCAGCAGTCGGGATACACCATGGCGCTCTACCTGGCCGGGCTACGCACCATTCCAGACGAACTGCGCGAGGCGGCCCGGGTGGACGGCGCCAGCAGGTTTCAGATATACAGGTATGTAGAGCTTCCCATGCTCACTCCGATTACTGTGAGCGCAGTCGTGATCTTGGGCCACATCGCCCTGAAGATCTTCGACCTGATTTTCGCGATGGCAGGGCCCGACCACGCGCCAACCAGCGTACCTGCGATAACCATGTTTCTCAAGACATTCCGAGGCAACGAATTCGCTGTGGGCTCGGCCATAGGCGTAGTCCTGCTTGCATTAGTGTCGCTACTGATCATCCCTTACGTTTCCACGTCCTTTAGGGAAGGGAGAGATCAGTGATGCCGGCGAAAGGCGCAGCTCGCGTGTTCGTGCAGGCCCTGGCGCTCTTGTTGGCCGTGGTCTACTTGATACCGGTATACATGACTATCGTTACCAGCCTGAAGTCGCCGGAGGAGATCAGCCGCCTCCAGGTGTGGTCTCTGCCTGCCAGCGCGAATTGGGGCAGCTACTCGATTGCCTTTCGCAAGTTCGCGCCGTACCTCAAGAACAGCTTCGTGTTGGCTGCCGCGGCCACGCTGCTGTCCGCGTCAATGGGCTCGATCAACGGTTATGTGATGTCCAAGTATCCGTTCCCCGGCTCGAGAGTGGTGATGCCCCTCATAGTATTCGGCATGTTCATCCCGTACCAGTCTATCCTGGTTCCCTTGTTCCAGTTTCTTCAGAAGACTAGGCTCTATGGAGGACTGCCGGGGTTGATCGTGGTCCATGTGGTATATGGACTGCCCATAACGACGTTGCTCTTTCGAAGCTTCTATGCTGAGATCCCGGACGAACTGCTCGGGGCGGCCAGAATTGACGGGGCTGGGTTTGCAGGCATATTCCGCTACCTCATACTTCCCCTGTCCGGCCCCCCGTTCCTGGTAGTGGGGATATGGCAGTTCACGCAGATATGGAATGAGTTTCTGTTCGCAGTCACGCTGGCCCGGCCGGACGCTCAGCCCATCACGGTCGCCCTCGCCAACCTCGCCGGCGGGCAGGCCGTGTCGTGGAACCTCCCCATGGCCGGCTCAGTACTCGCCGCGCTCCCAACAGTGGCCATATGCGTTCTGCTCGGTCGCTACTTCGTACGCGGACTGCTAGCCGGAGCTCTCAAGGGGTAGACGGCCTCGGGCGCGTGTAGGTTTTGTAGACAGTAGCAGTTGGCGAAGCCGGTATGTATCGCCAGACGGCTCATCGCGGCGGGGTCCTGGCTGGCGAGGCCATGCCCGTCCAGCTAAAACAGCTATTTAGCTGGTCTTAGCGCTAGGGTCGTCGGGAAAGGCGGCTGGAGCTGGGATACTGTCAAGAATCAGCATTAGTAGTGTCAAAGGCTAACGATGTGGCAGCTCAAGGCCTTGGGCTTCCGAGTTGTCGCGGTTTCATCAGCTAGGACGCATGTGCTGGCACCATCGCCCTCGGCCTCGCGGTCCATGGGAAGGTCGGCGACCGGTTCCTGTACCCTACGGGACACCTTTTTGGGCGGTCCTGTGCCGGTTTACCCAGGACGCTCGGAAATCCTGGCCCACAGGGCACAGGTCCGCCGATCCCGTCCGCGGGCGCGGATCCACACGAAACCCTCCGCTACGGAAACGCCAGCTAGGACGCATGTGCTGGCACCATCGCCCT
>CAYZHL010000231.1:0-2527 GCA_964478095.1 uncultured Clostridia bacterium
CCTCCGACAATGGTGCGCTGACCGCCGCCCGGTGCGGGCTCGACGCTTACCGACACCGAGTGCGCGATTCTCACCACCGACTCCTCATCGTACGGATCAGCGCCTTGCCTCAATACTTCCAGCGCGAGCGCGCGATACAAGTCGCCAGTGCTCACATATCTATACCCCAGGGCCCGAGCCAGCATACGGGCGACCGTACTCTTGCCGGAGCCTGCAGGTCCGTCTATTGCGATCGAACGTTCAAGCGACATGCCTTCGGACTCTCCTATTGGTGCACAATTCACTGTTATTCTACACCCGAACCGCTATTCCTTCGCCTGCAGCTCAAAATATGATTCGAGTCTATAGCATAATGTTCGAAACGACCGTTCTACCCGGCGATAGCTGTATGCGCAGGCCTCGCCGCGGCGCCCGCACATTGGGAGTCGTGTCGGCCACCTCCACCTGGAGTTGGGTAGTAGCCTGCCCGTCACCCAGCGGATCTTGGCCGGCGTCGATCTCGACTAGGTCGCCTCTGTGAACAACTATGGCTGCGCGCGTGTAGCCGAAGTCTGCAACTGCCTCGCCGTTGATGAGTATGAACACACTTTCGGACGCTTCAGGCAAGGCCAGCAGAATCCATCCTGCTTCGGATGCTGTGCCCATGGGAATGCCCTGGCCGTCGCCGGCCCATGTCCATACTACCTGACCTTCAGTCTTTTCAAGCAGAAGCTTTCCGCGGGCGATGCCGCCGGAAGCTATCATCCACTGCGCGATCACACACAGTGCGACAAGCGTGAGTGTTGCAGCTGCAATCAGGATAGTCGCGACATCGCCACGGCGCGACAAGTCAATCTCTCCTCTGCCCAGCTGCCGAGATTCCGGCCAGATGGCCCGTGGAGAAGGCAGCCTGTAGGTTGTAGCCTCCGGTGGGACCGTCTACGTCGAGTACCTCTCCGGCAAAGAATAGGCCTCGCATCATCTTCGACTCCATGGTACGCGGATCGACCTCGGAAAGCTCCACTCCGCCCGCGGTCACGATGGCCTCCTCCAGAGGACGCGGCCTGAGTACCGTCAGGCGAAGCCTTTTGAACGCGCCGACCAGCGCTGCCCTTTGTGCCGCCGTTACCTGGTTGGCAGGAGTAGTGTCGTCTACTTCGGCAGACTGTATGACAGCCGGGATGAGTGCCTTAGGTAGCATCATATCGAGCGAGTTCTTCAGCTGCTTTCGCGACATGACAGCCAGATCGCGCTGGATCCGACGATCCAGAGTCTCCTCGCTGAGCGCCGGCTTGAGATCGATGCTGAGGGTGAAACGGCCCGGCCCGACTTCTCGGCGGGTCCTCTGCGCCTGACACACTGCGCGGCTCAGAGTGAGGATGATCGGGCCTCCCACCCCGTAATGCGTAAACAGCATCTCACCGAATTCGCGCCCGCGAGTTCGGCCGCTGTCGAGTAATGTGACTTCTACGTTCCGAAGCGCAAGCCCTGCGAGGGGGCGGGGCCATTCTTCGACGGTCTCCATCGGCACCAGGGCAGGCATTGGCTCGTTCACCGAATGCCCCGCTTGCCGTGCAAGCGCATATCCGTCGCCAGTGCTTCCGGTGGCAGGGTAGGACGCACCGCCGGAAGCGCAGATGACTGCGTCTGCCCGAAACAGGGCGTCCCGTGCATCGACCACGCCCACAACTGACCCGCTCTCGACTGCGAGGCGAACGATGCGTCGGTCGAACTCAAAGCGCGCTCCTCTTCCCACTGCGCGGTTGTACAGGGCATCGCGTATATCCGACGCCCTGTCGCTTGCAGGAAATGCTCTTCTCCCGCGTTCGATCTTGTAAGGCACGCCCAGGTTCTCCATGAGAACGCACATTTCGGCAGGCCCCAACGACGATAGTGCCGAGTAGAGAAACCTGCCGCGAGGGCCGAAACCCTCCACCAATTCCTGTGCGGAGCAGTCGCGGGTGAAGTTGCACCGGCCCTTTCCCGATACAAGTATCTTCTTGCCGGCCATCCCGTTCCGTTCGTAAACCGTGACGCTTGCTCCTGCGCCGGCCGCTGCGGCCGCAGCCATCAAGCCTGCGGCGCCCGCCCCGATCACTGCTATGGCATTCCCCGCCGCCAAGCCATCAGCGCCTTTCCGCAGGGCCCTGCTGCAACAGCCGTTTGAGCCCTTTGATTTCCTCGGGTGTGAGCTCGCGGTAACTGCCCTCTGCCAGGCGTCCCAGCTCCACGCAGCCGAGCCTCGTGCGCTTCAGACGGACGACTCGGTTGCCCAGGGAGGCGAACATGCGCCGGACCTGACGTTTCCTGCCCTCACGCATCTCTATCTCGACGAGCTTGCCCGACGTGTCGGTAAGACGCGCCCTGGCAGGCAACGTGGGACCATCGTCCAGCTGGATGCCGTGGGCTAGGCGGTCCAGGTCGTCTTGAGTGGCGCGCCTCTGCAGCCTTACCAGATACGTCTTTGATGCCTGGCGACTGGGGTGAGTGAGCCCGAACGCGAGTTCTCCGTCGTCAGTCAGGATAAGGAGGCCTTCGGAATCCATGT
>CAYZHL010000231.1:2563-3547 GCA_964478095.1 uncultured Clostridia bacterium
GCACTGTAGGGCGGTGGTGGGTGTCGCTTGCTGTGGTCACAAAACCTCTCGGCTTGTTAAGAGCAAGGTAGACATGGCTCTTCAGAGGCTGCGCGGCTCTGCCGTCGACAGCTACGACATCGCGCTCGGGATCGACGAACGTGGCCGGCGAGGTGACCGGCAAGCCGTTCAGCGTGACTCGCCCGGATGCCACAAGCTGTTCGCACGCACGCCGCGATGCCACCCCCGACCGAGCCAGGAATCGCGCGATTCGCTCAGTCGTCATACCTTCCGAAAGCGCTGGAGCCGGTCGTTGCGCCCGATCACCACCAGCACGTCATTCTCGTGAATGACGTCGTCGGCGCCGGGAGCTACTGTCATCACATCGCCGGATCTGATGGCCATCACGTACACGCCGAAACGGGCCCGTACCGCGAGTTCCTCCAAAGACCTCCCGGCCAGGCTGGACGGGGCGGTAATCTCTACGATGCTGTAGTCGGGATCCAAGTCGATCTGCTCGATGAGGTTGGTGGACGTGAGCACCCGCGCCAACCGCGAGCCCCCGTCGCGCTCGGGGTAGACTACTCTGTCGGCGCCAAGCTTTTCGAGAACCTTGCCGTGCAGGTCGTCGTTGGCCTTGGCGACGATCGTCCTGACGCCCAATTCCCTGAGGACCATTGTCCCCACCATGCTGGCCTTGACTTCGCTGCCCACAGTGATCACTGCTACGTCCACATTGCGAATCCCTATGGACCTCATGGCCTCGATATCGGTAACATCGGCCACTACTGCGTGGGTTACGACGGGCGCTATCCGCTGTACTTTGTCTTCGTCCACATCAATGGCGAAGACCTCCTGGCCAAGCTCGGACAGGGTGCGCGCCACACTCATGCCGAACCTTCCAAGCCCAATCACTGCAAACTGCTGTGCCATGTGAGTTCATCCTCTGCTGCCCTCGCGCAAAGCGAGGCTACCGTGTAGGGCTCGCGCCCTACCGGCTTATAC
>CAYZHL010000231.1:3557-4522 GCA_964478095.1 uncultured Clostridia bacterium
GGGTCAGGCGCTCTACCAGTGCCGGCCCGTTGCCGGGCCGGTTGCGACCTTCAGAGCAACGGAGGCTTTACCATGTCCGGCTGCGGTCGGATTGCTCCCATCCGAGTGAGCACATCAGGCACCACGTCCAGCAGGCGGTCGAACACGGCGTCCGACGTGACCGGCAGGAATCTGATCTGCTTGTTGCCCACTACCAGGAAGCCCACTGGGTTCAGCGAGATCCCCGCGCCTCCTCCTCCGCCGAAAGGCGAGCCGTTCGAAGCAGACTGCGATTCTGCCGCCCAGTCGGATCCGCCGGCCGCGAACCCGAACGTAACACGCGAGACAGGCATGATCACGTTGCCGTCCGGAGTCTCGACAGGATCTCCAAGAATGGTGTTGACATCGATCATCTGGCCGATGCTGTCGAGGGTAGTCTTCATCAAGCCATCTATGGGATGGTCGGGCAAACTCTCTCTCCTCCCCAGCATGCACGCATGGTGCAGGCGCTGATCATCTACACTAGTATTTTAGACCCGCGGCCTGTTCATTCGCTCGACGCTTCCTGAGCGTGCCTGCGAGCGACCAGGCAGCCGACCGCAGCCGGGCATCACGAAGGAGTGTCGCAAGTGCCGTCTCAAGAACCACGTGAAACGACGTGCAGAACCGCGCCGGGCCGAATACGGGCGCTACAGAGACAGACGGGCCTTCCGGCCTCTTCCCCACCTGGAACACATCCATGCTGCGACGATTGACTTGATCGCCCAGAGCTCCCCGCAGGCGATGGCGGTGGAAGCTGCGTCGCCTGTACCGATCGATGAGTGCCAGGTAAGCTCTATCAGCTTGTGCCCTAGCGAGGCGGCGGACGTGATCACCCTGGCCATCCTGCGCAGCCGTTCAAAGGTCTCCGGAAGATCTGCTACGCTCCATCGAGCGGCGGGAATGGTGGGAGGCGGTACGTCTCGGTGATAGAAGGGTACTGAGGC
>CAYZHL010000232.1:0-241 GCA_964478095.1 uncultured Clostridia bacterium
ATTATCACCCTGCAGCGCCGCCCAGTAGGCCGAGCCGGAAGCCTCCGTTATCGGGCAGGGGCATCGCCTCTGAGTCAGGCCGTGCTCTGGAATGAGAGGGGCAGTCTATCTGCCCTACTAGGGTGGCACCACGAGTGTAAAGCTCGTCCCTTGCGGACGAGCTTTTTTGTGTTATGCCGCCGCGGAGCACCGAGCTTGAGCATCCTTCAGCGCATCCAAAGCGCCCAGCACGCTCTGGGCA
>CAYZHL010000232.1:251-2320 GCA_964478095.1 uncultured Clostridia bacterium
ATGAGGAGGCAACCACAATGAAGGCGCGTCAATTTGGGTGTTTCAACTCGGGCAATCTACGTCGTGTACTCATCGTGTCTGTCGCATTCGCGGTCTGCGCGGCACTCACGCTGCTTCCCGGCGCAGGCCTGGTGCACAGCGCGGCTAGTCTTCCTGCCATCAAGATAGGCGCAGCGGGGCCTTATTCCGGCGACCTATCCAAGATCGGGCTCGATGGCCTGAACGCCATCAAGATGGCTGTGGAAGAAGCCAACGCCGCAGGAGGTGTGCGCGGCAGAAAGATCGAGATCGTTGAGGCCGACGACGCAGGCGACTCGTCCAAGGCGATACTCGTCGCCGAGAAACTCGCCATGGACCGGTCTGTGCTCGGAGTCGTAGGGCCCATGAACAGCTCCACAGTGGAGGCTGCGCTACCCACCTACCAGCGGGCCGGCCTGGCCATCATCAGCCAGTCCGCCACCAAGCCGTCGCTGACTGAAGCCGGGTACAAAGTCATGCACAGGATATGCCCCCGCGACGATGCACAGGGTCCCGCATCAGCCAAGTTCATCGTCGAGGTCCTGAAAGCCAAGAATGTCTACATTATTGATGACAAGACCGCCTACGGGCAGGGGCTGTCAGACGAGGTGGAAGCGGCGCTTAAGGCCGCCGGCGTCAAGCCTGTCCGCAGCCAGATCACTCTGGAAGACAGGGATTTCTCCCCCATTCTCACGCGCGTCAGAGCCGCCAAGCCGGACCTGCTTTATCTGGGCCTCGCGAACCCTGCTCAGGCTGCTTCAATCATTAAGCAGGCAGCCGGGCTCGGAATCTCGGTCAAACTCATGGGCGGTGATGGACTCAAGGAGAAGGACCAGCTGATCGCAGGTTCAGCTGGGCTTGCGGAAGGCATGTACGTGACGACGATAGGCCGCGACATAACCGAAGTTCCCGAGGCGGCTGAGTTCATCCGCAAGTTTGAGGGCAAGTTCGGCGCGATGAGTGTGTTCTCCGGGCAGACCTACGAAGCCGCTAACATATTGATAGATGCGATGCGTCGCGCGTCGACCGATCCGTCGAAGCTCACCCGCGCCCTGGTCCTGGAGGCGCTGGGCAAAACCGCAGGTTACAAGGGCATTCTCGGTTTCCCGATAAGCTTCGACTCCAAGGGCGACGTGATCGGGGCCGGCATCTACGTCTATCAGGTGAAAGGCGACGATTTCGTGCTAGTTCGCTAGCGCTCGCCAGCTGGCGCCGGCTGATTACGATGTCTTCAGGGTAACGAGGTGTGAAGGATGGACCTGTTCCTCATGCAGATACCCCAGCAGATCGTGAACGGAGTTACGCTGGGCAGTGTATACGCCCTACTGGCGCTGGGTTACTCCATGGTGTATGGAGTGCTCAAGATGCTCAACTTCGCGCACGGCAGTGTGTTCATGGTCGGCGCCTTCGCCGGCTGGGGCGTGTTGTCGTTGCTTGCGCGCGGCAACGTGCTCGCAACAAACCCCGCTTTGGCTCTTCTCGCCATGGTCGCAGCGGGCACCGCCGCCACCGCGTTGCTGGGCGCGACAATAGAGCGTCTGGCGTACCGTCCACTGCGCGGAGGATCTCGCATGGCTCCGCTCATCTCGGCCCTAGGGGTGTCAATCATACTCGAAAACGCAGCCATGCTCCTCACCTCCGGACGCGCCAAAACATATCAGACAGAACTGATCTTCCCGCAGACTTGGGCGGTGCACGTGGCGGGGGCGACTATCTCCGCCACGCGCATCGCCATGCTGGCCTCGTCGGTGGCGATTATGATCATCCTGGACATGGTGGTGTCGCGCACCCGGTTCGGGCGGGCCATGCGCGCGACGAGTCAGGATGCCGAGGCAGCTGAGTACATCGGCATCCGCACGGCAGCAGTAATCGCAGGAACATTCATAATCGGATCGGCACTAGCGGGAGTAGCCGGCGTGATGGTAGGCCTCTACTACACGCAGATCGACTTCATGATCGGTTTTTCCGCCGGGCTCAAAGCGTTCACCGCCGCTGTGCTCGGTGGAATCGGCAACTTCCGGGGCGCCGCCGCAGGCGGACTGCTCCTGGGT
>CAYZHL010000232.1:2330-3524 GCA_964478095.1 uncultured Clostridia bacterium
TCGACAGCGCGCCCCGCAGCGCGCTGCCGGCGGACTGCTCCTAGGGCTCGCCGAAAGCATCGGGGTGCTGGTCGCACCGCCGGTCTACAAGGACGCGATCGTGTTCGCAGTCCTTATCATCACTCTGATCCTGCGTCCGTCCGGGTTGCTCGGAAAGCAGATGAGGGCGCGGGCGTGAAGCGCGAAGCCATGCGGCAAATGGAGGCTGGAGATCAAATGAGCCTGAAGACCATGCAGGACAAGGCTGCACTACTTACATGCGCGACTCGCCAGGGGTTGCAGACGGGTCAAACGCGCCGCGCGGCCAACCTCCCGCGTGTACTGGTCTTCGCCGCCTACGCCGTGTTGCTGCCGTTACCGCTGCTCCTCAGGAACTACTATCTTATCCGGGCAGGCGGGTCAGTGGGTATCTACCTGATCCTGGCCGCGGGGCTTTCCATCGTCGCGGGGCAGGCAGGCCTGCTCGATCTGGGGTACGCCGGTTTCTACGGCATCGGCGCCTACGTCTATGCGCTGCTGGCATCGCCCAAGTTCGGGCTGCATTCTGCATTCATCCCGGCCGCGGCCGCCTCCGCCCTGGCCGCCGCGCTCGCCGGCCTGGCGGTGAGCCTGCCCACACTGCGGCTACACGGCGACTACCTGGCAATGGTTACCCTCGGGTTCGGACAGATCGTGCGGATCCTGCTGAACAACATGGACCGACCGATCAACATCACCAACGGTCCCAACGGGATTGTGGCCATCGATCCGCCCAGGATACTCGGGTTCACCTTCAGCTCCCTGGAGTCATCATACATCCTCATTTGGGCCTTTGCCCTGATCATCCTGGCCGGGATTGCGCGCATTGTCGGCTCCAAAACAGGACGCGCATGGGCGTCAACGTTCGACGCTACCGGGTATCGGCATTCGTGACCGCTGCCGCCATCGCAGGGTTCGCAGGGGCATTGTTCGCATCGTGGCAAGGCGCGGTCTTCCCGCAGAACTTCACCATGTCCGAGACCATCGCACTTTACTGCATGGCCATCCTCGGAGGCATACGCAGCATACCCGGGATTATGCTCGGCGTGCTCATACTGCAAGTCCTCCCCGAGGTCCTGCGAGCCTATAGCATATACCGGATGCTGATATACGGCTTTGCGCTGGTGCTCTTGGCCGTGTTTCGCCCGCAGGGCCTGATCGCCCAGGGCGAAAGGC
>CAYZHL010000232.1:3586-4509 GCA_964478095.1 uncultured Clostridia bacterium
AGTTCGACAGATGGGATCAGTGCCGGTACCAATGCGGAGGCCGACACCGATGCCGGGGCTCAGGCCCAGGCTCAGGCCCGGGCTAGGCGCGTGCCCGCTGCAACCCCGGGCCCAGCACGAACACCAGTACTCGAGGCATCCGGCCTGAGCTGCAACTTCGGAGGGCTTGCGGCTGTATCGAACGTGAGTTTCGAGGCCTGCTCCGGGGAGATCCTGGGGATAATCGGTCCCAACGGCGCAGGCAAGACCACATTGTTCAACCTGATCACAGGCCTGGTCAAGCCATCTGCAGGCGAAGTGCGCATCCAAGGCCAAACCGCGACGGGACTCGATCCGCATCAGGTGGCATCTTTGGGAGTCGCACGGACCTTCCAGCACATCCGCCTGTTCGAAACACAATCAGTGCTCGAAAACGTCCTGGCAGGTTGTCATCTGCGGGGGCACAGCAACGTTCTCGGAGCGTTGGCGCGATCGACGGCACACGCGAACCAGGAAGCGCAGGCAGTCGCCCGGGCCCGGGAGGCCCTCGCCCTGGTCGATACATCGCTCCTGACACGCGAAGCTTCCCTGGTCCGCCATCTGTCGTACCCCGACCGTCGCCGAGTCGAGGTAGCCCGCGCCATCGCAACAGGCGCCAAGCTGCTCCTGCTGGACGAACCGGCTGCCGGGATGACTCCTGAGGAGATAGCAGCGATAGTAGACGACATAGTAGCCCTTCGGGACCAAGGCTACACAATAGTCGTCATAGAACACCACATGGACCTCATAGCCGCAGCGTGCGACCGAGTAATAGCGATAGACCACGGCGAAGTCATAGCCGCCGGCGCCCCGACTGAGGTAGCCGCGAATCCCGAGGTAATCCGCGCCTATCTGGGTTCGCCGAAGACCGCCGCTGCCGATGCCTACGCCGGCGCCGAGCCGGT
>CAYZHL010000233.1:0-788 GCA_964478095.1 uncultured Clostridia bacterium
GGCCAGGTCCCGGGCGAAGGCGAGTCCATCGAGGGCGGCGACACGCTTCAGCCCGGAATGTGGGGCGCGCAGGAAGACGAGTATTCCACTGAGGGAGACGGCCGCGATATACGGCGCCAGCTGAGGCAGGAACGGTCAGACGAATGGCAGCGGGAGAAGGCCCGCACGTGGGAGATGCCTGCCGATGCCGGTTCTCTGGGCGCGCCAGGGGAAGCTGTCGACGAACCAGTAGTGAAGTCGGTCGATGCGTTTGGGGTCAGCGCGGAGTGGGAGATGGCAGACTGGGCTGTTGATGAAGATACCGACGCAGTGGTCGGCATGGATGCCGCTACCGCTCGGCGCTTTGAGGCAGGCCCCGGAGCGTGGAGGCTCGCGGGCCGTGTTGAGCCGGAGCATGCCCTCGCGGGGATAGTGTGGGCAGCTGTGCTTGGAGCGCCGAGGTGCAGGTTGACGCGGCATGGGCGGTAGTGTAAGCTTGAGGCAGACAGGTTAGCGAGTCCAACTGAATATGCAGCTTTCACGAGCGAAAGTGCGCCTAGGGTTCCACTTCGGCGCTGCGCGGGCGCGTAGCGGAAGGTTCGGTCCGAGCGGCGCAGGCGCCATGGCGGCGCTACACCTCTAGGGACAAAAGCCCCGGCGGTTAGGTTTCACTCACCGTAGTGAACCGCCGGGGTTTTTCTTTTTGCTTTGCGATTACGCGCATGCTTTGGGTTATCGTAACACCACAAGGGGGGAATGGGCATGAGCGGAACGGCCGCTGGGAGCAGCCGGACGGGCCTCGCGGTTCG
>CAYZHL010000233.1:798-3635 GCA_964478095.1 uncultured Clostridia bacterium
GGGAGTAAGTCAGACCTGCCCAGGATGTGCAAGGCCGGGGAGACCCTGTCGGAGCTGGGAATCGGGTATGAGATGAGAGTGATCTCGGCGCACAGGACTCCAGAGGAGGCCGCGGCCTATGCCCGCGGCGCGGAGGAACGCGGGCTGTGCGTGATCATCGCCGGGGCGGGGGGAGCTGCGCACTTAGCAGGCGTGATGGCGGCATACACCATTCTGCCTGTGATCGGAGTGCCTATCGCATCGGGGGCGTTGGGAGGCTTCGACGCGCTGTGCGCCACAGTGATGATGCCTTCCGGCGTGCCTGTGGCTACGATGGCGATCGATGGAGCGGCCAATGCAGGAGTGTTGGCAGCGGAGATCATTGCCTTGTCAGACCGAGGAGTAGGAGAGCGGTTGGGGAAATACCGGTGTTCGATGGCTGAGAAGGTGCGGCAGGCGGACGCACGGGTTCAGGCGGAGGCATAGGGCGGCTGCAGGCCGGCATGTCTGCAGGCATGCACATCTACAGGCGGGAGCAAATACGGCAGGGGGTGCGGTTGATTGGAATACGTAGCCGATATCGTTGTGACACTGAAGAAGTCCATACTCGACCCGCAAGGCGACGCTGTCAGGTCGGCTCTGAAGTCCATGGGCTACCATGGCGTGCAAGATGTGAGGATCGGAAAACGCATTGAGGTCCGCCTTGAGGCGGCCGACGAAGCCGGGTGCACGAAGACAGTGGACGAGATCTGCGCGAAACTACTGGCCAACACAGTTGTGGAAGCCTACGACTTCAGCATCAGGGAGGCGCCTAGGGGATGAAGTTCGGCATAGTTGTGTTCCCCGGATCCAACTGCGACAGGGACGTTCAGACTGCGGCGCGCGCGGTAGGCTATGATGCCGACTTCATCTGGCATACCGATACGTCCATAGATGGATACGACTGCCTGGTGCTGCCGGGGGGATTCTCATACGGTGATTACTTGCGCACGGCGGCCATCGCGCGGTTTTCGCCGGTGATGGAGTCAGTTGCCCGTTACGCGGCGTCCGGCCGTACTGTCATAGGGATCTGCAACGGGTTTCAGGTCCTGCTCGAGTCGGGGTTGCTTCCCGGTGCAATGCTGCGCAATACGAGCTGCAAGTTCGTGTGCAGGCCGCAGCGGATACGAGTGGAATCGACACTCACTCCGTTTACGCGCAAGTTTCGCATGGGTCAGGTGATTACGCTGCCCATCGCCCATGGCGACGGCAACTACTATGCCGACGACGCGACCCTCGCCCAGATGGAAATGGACGGGCAGGTAGTGTTTAGGTACTGCGATGAGTCCGGCGAACCGACACCTGAGTCCAACCCAAACGGCAGTCTCAATAACATTGCAGGCATATGCAACAAGGCAGGCAATGTCCTGGGCATGATGCCCCATCCCGAGCGTGCGGCGGAGAGAATCCTCGGCGGCGCCGAGGGACGGTCGTTATTTGACTCAGTTGCCCAGTGGGTACAGGGAGGTGGCCGGATTGCCTGATGAGTTGGTCAAGGAGCAGGAGTGCATATGGCGGACGATGGGCCTTACGGACGAGGAATACGAACGCGTTCGGGGGCTCTTGGGGCGGGATCCGAACTATGTTGAGCTGGGCATGTTCTCGGTGATGTGGTCCGAGCACTGCTCCTACAAGAATACCAGAGCCGTCTTGCGCGGGCTGCCCACTTCGGGGCCGCAAGTTCTGCAGGGGCCGGGCGAGAACGCCGGAATTGTGGATGTCGGGGACGGACTGGCCGTCGTCTTCAAGATCGAGAGCCACAACCATCCTTCGGCGGTGGAGCCTTACCAGGGAGCGGCCACCGGCGTGGGCGGCATTATCAGGGACATCTTCACCATGGGCGCCCGGCCCATCGCGTCCCTCGATTCTCTGTGGCTGGGCGATCTCGGCTCTGCCAGGGCGCGCAGGCTGTTTTCCGGGATAGTGGGCGGCATCTCAGGTTACGGAAACGCCGTAGGCATCCCGACGGTCGGAGGCCAGGCAGTCTTTCATCGCTCATACGAAAACAACCCGTTGGTCAATGCCATGTGCGTGGGCGTCATGCGCCATGAGGACATCAAGCGCGGGGCCGCAACGGGCGTGGGCAATTCGGTCATGGTGATCGGTTCCACAACCGGACGAGACGGGATACATGGCGCTACGTTCGCGTCGGCCGACCTGACCGACGAGGCCATTGAACGCAAGTCGGCGGTTCAGGTAGGCGACCCTTTCCGCGAGAAACTGCTGCTTGAGGCGTGCCTGGAGCTGGTGGCGCGCGGATGTGTACTGGGCATCCAAGACATGGGCGCCGCAGGGCTCACGTGCTCGTCGTGTGAGATGGCCTCGCGGGGCGGCGCCGGCATGATCATCGATCTGGACCGAGTGCCGCGGCGCGAGACAGGCATGACTCCATACGAAGTAATGCTGTCGGAATCGCAGGAGAGAATGCTCCTGGTGCCCACTCCGGGGCGGGAGGATGAGGTCAGGGAAGTCCTCGGCAAGTGGGGGCTGGAGGCCGCGGTAGTGGGCGAGGTCACGGCGGATGGGATGATCACCCTAACCGAAGGCGGGGTTCAGGTAGCGCAGGCGCCTGCGAGAGCCCTGGCCGATGATGCGCCGGTCTATCACAGGGAATCATCGAAACCAGAGTATGTAGACGCGTTGGCTGCGTTCGATACGGCCGGTGTGCCGCCCTGTGCCGATCTGGGAGACGCTCTGCTCCGTCTTCTCGGCAGCCCGAGCATTGCCAGCAAGAGATGGGTCTGGGAGCAGTACGATCACCAGGTCGGGGCGGGCACGGTGATAGGGCCGGGCGCGGACGCAGCTGTGATACGTCTGCC
>CAYZHL010000233.1:3645-4496 GCA_964478095.1 uncultured Clostridia bacterium
TCGAAGCGTGGGGTCGCGCTGTCGACTGACTGCAACTCCAGGTACTGCTATCTCGACCCGCGCCTAGGCGCGGCGCATGCCGTGGCCGAGGCCGCACGCAACGTTGCCTGCACCGGAGCTCGACCGTTGGCCATAACCAACTGCCAGAACTTCGGCAACCCCTACAAGCCCGAAGTGTTCTGGCAGCTGCGTGAGGCTATCGCAGGGATGTCCGAGGCGTGCCGGGCGCTGGGGACGCCTGTCACCGGCGGCAATGTCAGTCTCTCCAACGAAGACGGCGAAACGGCCATACGTCCCACGCCTGTCATAGGCATGGTCGGCGCAATAGATGACGTGGAGCTACGTGTGCCCATGGGGTTCCAGGCTGAAGGCGACATCGTCGTGCTGCTGGGCCTCACGCGCGACGAGATCGGGGCATCTGAGTACCTGGCTATCGTGCACGGAGTGGAGGCCGGGCACGTGCCTGCTCTTGACCTTGAGGCTGAGGGTCGGCTGTGCCGACTGCTTGTGAGCGCTGCGTCCAGGAGACTTCTGAGCTCGGCCCATGACGTGTCCGAAGGAGGCCTGGCAGTGGCTCTGGCGGAGTGCGCCGTCGCCGGGGGTCTTGGAGCGACATTGAGTGTCGATCGCGGCGGCGATTCCGGGCTTGCTCCCGATCGTCTTCTATTCAGCGAGAGCGGGGCCAGAGCATTGGTCACTGTCGAGCAGGGCCGAGTTGATGAGTTCCTGGCCCTTGCAGCCGGCATGAACGTTCCGGCTGCTGCCCGGGGCCGTGTAGGCGGCGACAGGCTGTGTGTGGAGTTCGGAGAGGTCGCGGGAGCCGGGGCCAGCGCCGGAGCTGAGCGGCGCCT
>CAYZHL010000234.1:0-3431 GCA_964478095.1 uncultured Clostridia bacterium
CGGGCTTTCTCCTCAGGCGCCTTGTCGATCTTGTCGAAGTCCATGAAACCGGCAAGCCCGGCCTTGGCGAGCACGTTGGTGATGGCTGACGTGAGAGTAGTCTTGCCATGGTCGACGTGCCCTATCGTCCCTATGTTGAGGTGGGGCTTGGTCCTCTCAAACTTCTGCTTGGCCATTTCTTTCAATCCTCCCTTGTGTTCTCAGGACAAAACTCCCCGGTACCGCCGCACGATCTCCTCCGCCTTGTGCGGGGGGACCTGCTCGTACCTGAGAAAATGCATTGTGTGGTTGGCCCTTCCCTGCGATAGCAACCGCAACGAAGTAGCGTACCCAAACATCTCGGCAAGCGGGACCTGTACGCGAATCATCTGGTTCGTCCCCGCGTTCTCCAGGGAAGTCACTTTCCCGCGGCGCGCTCCCATATCGGCGATGAGGTCACCCACGTACTGCTCGGGCGTGACTATCTCAACCTTCATGATCGGCTCGAGGAGTACGGGCTTTGCCGCCTCCCTAGCCTCCTTGAAGCCGAGTGAGCCGGCGATCTTGAAGGAGATCTCTGAGGAATCCACCTCGTGATATGAACCATCCACAAGTGCCACCGCCACGTCGACCACAGGATATCCGGCCAGCGTTCCCGTGCCGGCCGCCTCGCGGATACCGCGCTCGACAGCGGGTATGAACTCTTTGGGGATCGCCCCGCCTACGATCTTGCTCACGAACGTTACGCCTGATCCGGGAGGCCCCGGCTCCACTTCCAGCACAACGTGGCCGTACTGACCACGCCCGCCCGTCTGCCTCACGAATCTGCCCTCTGCCTTCACTGAATCGGTGATGGTCTCCCTGTAGGCCACCTGAGGCCTGCCCACACTGGCTTGAACACTGAACTCCCTGAGCAACCTATCGACGATGATCTCAAGATGCAACTCACCCATGCCGGAGATGATGGTCTGGCCGGTCTCCGGATCCGTATGGATGCGGAATGTGGGATCCTCCTCAGCCAATTTCGCCAATGACATGGTGAGGCGATCCTCGTCGTTCTTGCTCTTGGGCTCCACAGCCACATCTATCACCGGTTCGGGGAACTCCATTCGCTCAAGGAGCACAGGGTTAACCTCGTCGCTCAGGGTATCTCCGGTAGTAGCATCCCTCAGGCCCACAGCTGCCGCTATGTCGCCTGTTGAGATCATGTCAAGTTCCTCGCGGTGGTTGGCGTGCATCCTGAGGATGCGGCCTAGCCTCTCGCGCTTTCCCTTCGAGGCGTTATAGATCACACTTCCCGCTTTGGCCATTCCGGAGTAGACCCTGAAATAGGCCAGCTTACCCACGTACGGATCAGTGGCGATCTTGAACGCCAGCGCGCAGAAGGGCTCAGAGTCGGACGGCTTCCTTGTGACCTGCTCCTTCGCTTCGGAAAGATCTACTCCCACGACCGGAGGCATGTCAACCGGAGACGGCAGATAGTCGACGATGGCGTCCAGCAATGACTGAACTCCCTTGTTTCTGAAAGACGAGCCGCACAGCACCGGCGTAAGCTTCGCACACAGCGTCGCCCTGCGAAGGCCCGCGACCAGTACCTCGTTGGGGATCTCCTCTCCCGCAACATACAGCTCCATTGCCTCATCGTCGTTTTCGGCAACCCGCTCGATTAGCCGCTCACGCGCCCGCTCTGCCTGGTCGCGCAAGTCGTCGGGGATCTGTGTGACCTGCCTCGAAAGCCCCAGGTCGTCGAGGTATACAACGGCCTTCCTGTCGATCAGGTCGATCATCCCGCGGAACTGATCCTCAGCGCCTATTGGCATTTGGACTGGAGCGACGGTGGCGCCCAGCATCTCCTCCATCATCGCGGTGGCGCTCGCGAAATCCGCTCCGACTCGGTCCATCTTGTTTATGAAAGCGATCCGGGGGACCTCGTAACGATCCGCCTGACGCCATACAGTCTCAGACTGAGGCTGCACACCCTCAACGGCGTCGAAAATCGCTACTGCGCCGTCGAGCACCCTGAGAGCCCTTTCGACCTCCACAGTGAAGTCAACGTGCCCGGGCGTGTCGATGATGTTTATCTGACAACCGCGCCACTCGCACGTCGTGGCAGCCGAAGTGATGGTGATACCGCGTTCCTGCTCCTGAACCATCCAGTCCATCGTGGCTGTGCCGGCGTCGACCTCGCCCAGACGGTGGACGCGGCCTGTGTAGAAGAGAATACGCTCAGTTGTAGTCGTCTTGCCGGCATCGATGTGCGCCATTATCCCTATGTTCCTGATATTCTCAAGAGGCAACTCACTTTGCATATCTCTTCCCTCCTTCCGCCCCGACAGCCCGGACAGCGGGCTTACCACCTGTAGTGCGCAAACGCTTTGTTCGCCTCGGCCATCTTGTGCATGTCTTCACGCTTCTTGATAGAGGCTCCCTGGCCGGCCGCCGCATCCATGATCTCGCCGGCGAACCGCTCGCTCATGGTCTTTTCAGGACGCTTCCTGGCATTAGTCACGATCCACCTCAGAGCCAGCGCCTTGCGCCTCTCAGGCCTGACTTCAATTGGCACCTGATAGGTCGCGCCTCCTACCCTTCGAGGCCTCACCTCGAGCACCGGCATGACGTTCTTGAGCGCGCGGTCGAAAGCCTCCAGCGGCTCTTTTCCTGTCTTGCTCTGTATGATCTCGGCGGCCCCGTAGAATATGGCCTCAGCGGTGCCCTTCTTGCCGGAAAGCATCAGCTTGTTGACGAACTCCGATACGAGCGTAGACCCGTAGATCGGGCCAGGAGACACTTCGCTTTTTGTAACCTTGCCTCGCCTCGGCATCGCTCACCCTCCCCTCGCTATCTCCTGGGAGCGTCACTTCGGGCGCTTCGCTCCGTACTTGGAGCGGCCCTGACGTCTATTTGCAACTCCAGCAGCATCCAGAGTGCCGCGGATAATGTGATACCTCACGCCCGGCACGTCCTTTACGCGGCCGCCTCGAATCAGAACGACCGAGTGCTCCTGGAGATTATGCCCTACGCCTGGAATGTAGGCCGTAACCTCGAGCCCGTTTGTCAACCTGACTCTTGCAATCTTCCTGAGAGCAGAGTTAGGCTTCTTGGGCGTAGTTGTTCTCACCACTGTGCATACTCCCCTGCGCTGCGGTGATCCCTCGCCATAGACAGTCCTCCGATTGAGCGAGTTGTACTGGTACCTGAGAGCAGGCGCCATCGACTTGGTCGAGGCCTTCTCCCGTCCCTTCCGTACCAGCTGGTTAATGGTTGGCACATGCGCCACCTCCTTCCGCAAGACTGCAACATTTCGGACGCAACATGCCCCTTCCACCCATTTCAGGTGCAAGGGGCACGATTCACTCGTGTAGTATGGCGGCTGCCGCCGCTCCCACATCTATCCCGCACACCTTGCCGAGTTCATCCATGGATAAACTCGGCAAGGTGTGCGGGATAGATGT
>CAYZHL010000234.1:3441-4480 GCA_964478095.1 uncultured Clostridia bacterium
TTCAACGAGAGTAACCGGAACTCCTTTGGCCATAGCGAGGGCTTTCAGTTCACGCACCACGCGCTCTTCAGCATCGCGAGCAACATATACCGCTAACACTGCCCCGCGCTCCAAGGCTCTCACCGTCTGCTTGACGCCGATGACCCGGCTCGGGGCAGAGGCGAGGTCCTCGTACATGAACGGCTTTCGCCCCTTTCAGCCTGGCCTGACACGCACTGTGATAGTAGCTCAGACAGTTTTACATTTTACCATCAGCCACCGAACGTGTCAAGGGCAGCCGAGGCCTTGAAGTCCCTGCCTCAGGAGTCGGTTGCCGCATTCGCATGGCCCAGCGCAGACGCAGCAACTCGATCCAGATGCTCCGCCATGGGCGCGCCGAAATGACGATCTGCGCTAGGCGCAGGCGCCCCCGCTCCGCCGATCCCTGCGGCCGGCGCTGCCTCCAATCGGGCTCTGTCATCCGTAACCGGCGCCGTCATCAGCTCAGCGTCAGCCTCCGGAGCAACCTTGATCCGGATATTGCGGTATCTGCTCATCCCCGTTCCGGCCGGTATCAGCTTGCCTATGATGACGTTCTCCTTCAAGCCGATGAGCGGGTCAGTCCTGCCCTTGATGGATGCATCCGTCAGTACGCGCGTCGTCTCCTGGAACGACGCAGCCGAGAGGAAGCTATCCGTCTGAAGCGATGCCTTGGTGATGCCCAGCAAAATCGGCTTGGACGTGGCCGGGCTCAGGCCGGCCGCCTCAGCCTCTTCGTTCGCTTCCTCGAATCTGAACACGTCGATAGTCTCTCCCGGAAGCATGCTGGTTTCGCCCGGATCCTCCACCTTGACCTTGCGCATCATCTGCCTCACAACGACCTCAATGTGCTTGTCGTTGATCTCCACGCCCTGCGAGCGGTAGACATCCTGCACCTCTCGCACGATATACTGTTGAACATCCACCGGCCCGCGAATTCGCAGTATGTCATGGGGGTTCAGCGACCCTTCAGTGAGCTTGTCGCCGGCAACCACTATGTCGCCGTCGCGCACCTCCAGGC
>CAYZHL010000235.1:0-4444 GCA_964478095.1 uncultured Clostridia bacterium
CTGGGTTCAGAACGTCGTGAGACAGTTCGGTCCCTATCTGTCGTGGGCGTAGGAGATTTGAGGGGGTCGGTCCCTAGTACGAGAGGACCGGGACGGACGCACCTCCGGTGGACCGGTTGTCGCGCCAGCGGCATAGCCGGGTAGCCGCGTGCGGTTTGGATAAGCGCTGAAAGCATCTAAGCGCGAAGCCATCCCCAAGATGAGATCTCCCACAGGGTAACCTGGTAAGACTCCTTGAAGAACACGAGGTTGATAGGCCGGAAGTGTAAGCGCGGCAACGCGCTGAGCGGACCGGTACTAATAGGTCGAGGGCTTGACCTTACGCGTCTTGATCCCAAAAAGATCCTCATCATTTATGCGGTTATCAAAGGGCACATGCAACCCCCGTCCGGGGTTTCCCGGCGGGCGACAACTGAACAAGTTTTCCGGTGGCAATGGCGGAGGGGTCACACCTGTTCCCATTCCGAACACAGTAGTTAAGCCCTCCAGCGCCGATGGTACTTGGCGGGAGACCGCCCGGGAGAGTAGGTCGCCGCCGGATTTTTCTATTTCCCCACTTGACCCTCCTGGCATCGGCTGGAGGGTTCGTGGGATTTGATCATTCTTGTTCCAATATGTGCAACGAAGGAGAATTCATAGTTACTGACGAAGTCCCATGAGGAGTGTATCATCGGGCGACATGGTTCCGCCGTAGATGCGCCATTCCGAGAACATCATATAGGGAGCGGTGCAATAGAAATGGGTTGTGCGAAAGAATGCAGAATGAGAGTGGAGAGAGACTTCATCGGAGAGAGGGAAGTGCCGGAGCAGGCCTTGTACGGTATTCAGTCGCTTCGTGGGAGCGAGAACTTCCACATCACGGGGCAAAGAATGCACCGTGGGCTGATCGTGGGTCTGGCCATGGTGAAGAAGGCCGCGGCGCTGGCCAACGCGGAGCTAGGCTATCTCCCGTCGGAGGTCGGGTCGGCTATCGCGGCTGCGGCAGATGAGATCATTGCCGGCAAGCATATTGACGAGTTCATAGTGGACTCAATTCAGGGCGGCGCCGGCACCTCCATGAACATGAACGCAAATGAGGTCTTGGCCAACCGCGCGAGCGAGATTCTCGGCGGCGGGAAGGGCGCCGACAGTCTAGTGAGCCCGCTCAATCATGTGAACCTCGGGCAATCAACTAACGATGCACTTCCTACTGCTGCAAGAATCGCGCTCTTGAACGAACTGGGGCCGACGGTGAAAGCACTGCGCCAGCTGGCGGCAGCCATGCGCGAAAAAGGCAATGAGTTCAAAGATGTACTTAAGATGGGTCGGACTCACCTTCAGGACGCTGTTCCGATAACTCTCGGGCAGGAGTTCCATGCATGGGCCAAGACGTTCGATCGCGATGCGGACAGGATTGAATACGGAGCTGAAGGGCTGAAGAGTGTCAACCTAGGCGGTACAGCCGTGGGTACGGGGCTCAATGCCGACGTGGAGTACATCCGCCTGGCGGTTGAGATGCTAAGCGAGATAAGTGGGCACGACTTGACGTCGCCCGAGGATTTGGTCGACGCCACTCAGAATCTAGATTCCCTGGCATTTGTGTCGGCATGCCTGAAGGTATGCGCCATCAACCTCATCAAGATCGCGAACGACCTCAGGCTGCTGGCATCAGGCCCCATGGCAGGGCTGTATGAAATCCAGCTGCCTGCGGTTCAGCCCGGATCCTCAATCATGCCGGCAAAGGTGAACCCGGTGATCGCCGAGGTCACCAACCAGGTCGGATTCCACATTCTTGGCAATGACTTGGCGGTCACCATGGCGGCGCAGGCCGGTCAGCTGGAACTCAACGTGTTCCAGCCAGTCCTGCTCTACAACATGCTTCAGTCCATCGAGATACTTGGCAATGTCGCCCGAACGCTGAAAGATAGGTGCATTGTGGGCATCAAGGCCAACAAGGAGCGTTGCGCCAAGATGGTCGAGGAGAACGTGGGCGTCGTCACGGCTTTGGTCCCATACATCGGCTATCAGCATTCATGCGACATCGCGAAGGAGGCTCGGGCAACGGGCAAGAGCGTGCGGGCTCTCGTCGTCGAGAAGGGGTTCATGACCGAGAAGGAGCTGAATCACGTATTCGCCCCTTCCAGAGTGACCAGGCCCGGCAAGCCGGATGCAGAACTGAATCGGCACAGAGTAGCTGTTTCCGATAGTGAGACCGCAGTCACGAAAGCTTAAAGGAGGAGCACGCATGTCATTGAGGGAAGACGCCCTTAAGCTTCACAAGGACAGCATGGGCAAAATCGAAGTAGTAAGCAAGGTTCCTCTCCGAAACAAGCAGGATCTGAGCCTCGCGTATACTCCCGGCGTCGCTGAACCCTGCAAGGAGATTAATGCCGATTACGAGAAGATCTATGACTACACAAACAAGGGTAACATGGTGGCTGTAGTTACCAACGGCACGGCTGTGCTGGGGCTGGGCGACATCGGCGCAGGAGCGGGAATGCCTGTGATGGAAGGGAAGGCAGTCCTCTTCAAGGGGTTCGCGGCGGTGGACGCATTCCCCATCTGCCTGGACACCAAGGACCCCGACGAGATAGTTACGATAGTCAAACGCCTCGAGCCGACGTTCGGCGGCATAAACTTGGAGGATATCTCGGCGCCTGTGTGTTTCGAGGTTGAAGACAAGCTCAAGAAGATTAGCAGCATCCCGATTTTCCACGATGACCAGCATGGCACCGCGATCGTGGTATGTGCCGCCATGATCAGTGCCCTCAAGCTCATAGGGAAGAAGGCATCCGAAGTCAAGGTAGTGGTGAACGGGGCTGGAGCGGCAGGTATCGCGGTTACCAAACTGCTTATGACGGTCGGCGTCAAGGACGCGATCCTGTGCGACTCCAAGGGCGCAATCTACGAGGGCCGACCGTTCGGCATGAACCCCTACAAGAACGAGATCGCTGCGCTCACCAATAGGGGCAAGCTCCAGGGTCAGCTGGCGGATGCTCTCCGCGGCGCCGATGTGTTCATCGGCCTTTCGGTAGCGGGCTGCGTCACGCGCGAGATGGTGGCTGGCATGGCCAAGGATGCGGTCATCTTCGCCATGGCCAACCCTGTGCCGGAGATCATGCCCGATGAGGCCAAGGCCGGCGGGGCAAAGGTTATGGCAACAGGAAGATCCGACTTCCCCAACCAGCTCAACAATGTCCTGGCCTTCCCAGGCGTGTTCCGGGGAGCACTGGATGCCCGGGCGAGCGCAATCAATGAGGAGATGAAGCTGGCGGCAGTCTACGCCATCAGCGGCATCGTGACTGAGGAAGAGCTTAACCCGGATTACATCATCCCCGGCCCGTTCGACGCGAGGGTGGCGCCGGCAGTGGCTGCCGCAGTAGCCAAGGCAGCGATGGATACTGGCGTGGCCGGCGTGAAGGTTGATCCCGAGGAGATAGCAGCCCGCACCGCCAAGATGGTAGACGCCGTTAGGGCGGCGTGGAAGTAGCGTGAGGCATATTGACCGCAGCGCGCCCCGCAGCCCGGGCCGTGCTGCGGTCGACCATGTCCTAAGCGACTAGTCGATTCAACGACAGGGAGGGTGACGAGATGGGGTGCGCGAAGCCGAGAGTCATTCAGGCCGGCGATATTGCGGACGCACTGGAGAAATTATGCATTAGCGCTTGCTGCAATCTGCCGGACGAGAACCTGAAGAGGATAGAAGCGTTTGCCGCTGCTGAGGAGTCTGAGGTAGGGCGGCAGGTGCTCGAGATGATACTGGAAAACCACCGTCTTGCTGCCAGAGAGCAGAGACCCGCGTGTCAGGATACCGGGCTCGCGGTGATCTTCCTCGAGCTAGGACAGGATGTCCGCATCGAGGGAGGCGACCTTGTTGCCGCCATCAACGAGGGCGTGCGGCGCGGCTACGAGAAGGGCTACCTGAGGAAGTCAGTGGTGGCTGAGCCGCTGTTTGACCGCAAGAACACCCGCGACAACACGCCGGCCATCATCCACACTAGCATTGTCGCAGGCGACCAGCTCAAGATAACCCTGGCGCCCAAGGGCGGCGGGGCTGAGAACATGAGCGGCGTTGCCATGATGATCCCGGCAGCGGGCGTCGAGGGCGTGCGCAGATTCGTCGTCGAACAGGTTCGAAAGGCCGGACCCAATCCGTGCCCGCCGGTAGTAGTGGGTGTGGGCGTAGGGGGAAACTTCGAGGTGGCTCCTCTGCTCGCCAAGAAAGCACTGGTGCGCCCAATGGGAAGCAAGAATCCGAATCCCGCCTATGCAGCTCTAGAAGATGAGCTTCTCGAGGCAATCAACAGGCTGGGCATAGGGCCGCAGGGCCTTGGCGGCACTACTACAGCGCTCGCCGTTCACGTTGAATATGCTCCATGCCACATCGCCAGCTTGCCGGTGGCAGTCAACTTGAACTGCCATGTATCGCCTCACCAGAGCATCACTCTGTAGGCAGGGGAGGGAG
>CAYZHL010000236.1:0-4440 GCA_964478095.1 uncultured Clostridia bacterium
GCACATCTGCGACAGGATCGCGGTCATGTATCTGGGCAAGGTAGTAGAGATGGGCACGGCCGAGGAAGTAATCCGGAATCCGCTGCACCCGTATACCACGGCTCTGATCGGAGCGGTGTTTGTTCCGGACCCCGCTCACAGGGGTATCGCCGAAGTTCTGAAAGGCGAGATCCCGAGCCCCGTGAACCCACCGCCGGGGTGCCATCTCCACCCGCGATGCCCATATGCGATGGACATCTGCAGGGAGGCCGAACCCGAGTTCGTCCTGTATGAGGGGACGCATCAGGCGGCCTGTCACAGGGCCCAGAAGGCTAGCAGGTAGATTCGGGCCCAAGCCGACGACACCCGTGTAGACTATCGTGTAGGTAGCCAAGAGCTGCAGGCACTCTGAGAGTGCCTGCAGCATATATTTTACCGGGCGCTACTAGCGGGCGCTTCTCAAGGGACTTCGGGAAGCGGGGTGTAGTCGATGTCCGGTGGGGGGTTGGTTGTAGTCCCGCAGGACCACGAATTGCGAGGGATGATTGTCTGCATCACTGATCAGGCCGGCCAGCCCGGGCTGATGGTGCTGGATGTCGCGAGCGGTTCATCGACAGTGCTTGCCAGCGCGGACTGCTCGTGGAGATCAGTGCCGGCGGTTGCGCCAGGCGGGGATCGCGTGGCGCTGCAAGGCGCCGATGGGCGGCTGAAGATTGTCGACGTTCGGGCCGATAAGGCGGAGTCGATCGGCGAGCCCATTTCGGGGTTGATCACGCCGAGGTGGTCGCCGGGCGGCGGTTCGGTCATGTATGAACTGGATGCGACCACCTATGTCGTCAGTCTGGATGAAACGCTCGCACAGTCGACTTTCGTCGCTGCGATGGCAGCATGGATGGGTGACGGCAGTCAGATTGCGTATGTTGCCGACAGCACGTTCCATGTCATGGATACGTGGACCGGGGAGGCCGTTCAGCTAACAGACGGCCCTGAGAGGATATGGGGAGTGGCGGCCAGCCTAGACGGTGTGCATGCGGCGTATGTGGTATCGGACGATGCTGGAGCGCTGCTTCGGGTCGTGGACGTGTTCACCAGGGAGATATGGGAGGCGCGAACCTTCCGGGGGATTTGGCCCTGGTCGCTGGCGTGGTCGCCCGACGGCAGGACGCTTGCCTACTGCGTTGGGGGCGCAGAGGAGCAAGGGGGCCAGCGTGTGTCCGTCTGCATGCTCGATGTGCGCTGCATCGGCGCTGAGGCGGGGTGTGAACCGCGTGCAGTGGCCACTCTTGTGACCGACCCACGCTGTGCCGGGCTTGCTTGGAGCCCTGACTCGCGTGCCGTTGCGATAGCGGCCCAAATGGGCAGATCAGGCCGGTACGCGGTACACGCCATTTCCCCTGCCGGCGAACAGCATCAGCTCACTGGGCAGGGAAACTGCGTTCTCCCGGACTGGGGACCGTCGCCGATCTAGCGACGCAGGCACGGAGCGCAGGGGGGCGAGAAGCGAGAGCTGGCGAGCCCTCGCCCCGCGGGCGTGTGCCAGTCGCTACTGGACGTACGACCTCACCCGGTGCACTACGTCAAACCCGCTGGCTGATATGGCATCAGCAGCCTTGTCGGCGTTCTCGGGCTCCAGGCGAATGACGATTCTGACAGTATCTGGCGACCGCTCGAAGGTGGCTACACTGATGATGTTTGCGCCCGCTTCGCTGATGGCGCCGGCTACTCGGGCCAGTGTGCCCTTGCGGTCGGGCAGATCCACAGTAAGCCTGACGCCGGCTCTGGTGGCCCCCAGCATCTCCAAGAACGCGTCGAAGATGTCGGTCTCTGTGATGATGCCTGCGACCGTTGCGCCGTCGATGACCGGCACTGCTCCGATGCTGTTCTCGCGCATCACCACGGCGGCCTTTTCGATGGTGTCGTCAGGGGATACGGTGATCACCCGGGTGGTCATGGCCTCTCTCACTGCCATCTTTGAGATGAGGTAATTGATCTCGAATACCGAGAGAGAGGTTGCGGGCGACGGCGATACCTGCAGCAGGTCCCGGTCAGTGACGATGCCGACAAGCTTTCCACCTTGCACGACAGGCAACCTCCGGATTTTGCTGCGCTTCATTATCTCCAGCGCCTCCATGACCGACACATCCGGAGTCACCGTTATGGGGTTCGCGGACATTACATCTCTCACAAACATGCTCGTGCCGCTCTCCTTTCATGGTCAAGTATCTCACCTGCCAAACGTCGGCTTGGCGCAGATGTTCTACTTCCGGGGGCGGGATACCTTCTCATGTGAGCAAGAGGCGGGAACTACCCGCCTCAGACTCCACTGCCGTGATCAGGCAGACCGCTATTCTACTTGCCGCAGCTATCTGACGAACACGAGCCGGCGCCGGCGCTTTCGGCGCGCGCTGCCTTCCTGTACTCCTCTGATCTGTGATCAGTCACATAGTAGCCAGACCCGTGGAATATGACACCCATCCTGGAGCTGAAGAGGCGCCGGACAGGAGAACCGCACTTGGGGCAGCGCGTGAGCGCGCCTTCGCCTGGCCCGTGTAGGAATTCGAATCTGCCGCAGTTGTCGCAGTTGTACTCATAGATTGGCACTGCTAGTCCCTCCCTCGCACAATTCTACAACCATGTGGCGGTTAACTCAAGACGCAGGTGGACAGAAAAGCCCCGAGGCGCGTGCGCCTCGGGGAGTGGTCGGGCCTGTCTTCCGGGGCTTGGACACACTCGCTCTACTTGAAGAAGACGTGGCCTCCGATCACCCTAGTGACTGGGCGAATCGTCACCCAGTAGTTAGAGGTCTTGGCGGGATTGTAGAACCCCAGTGCGCCATAGGACGGATCCCATCCGTTCGCGGCGTCCTGCACTGCTCTGAGCGCCGTCGACGACGGAGCGGTGTTGATCCTGCCGTCGAGAACTGGGCTAAACTGATAGTACTTGCCATCTACGACCTGGTAGATCACGCCGGGTATGGTATTGGGATATGCCCCGCTCCGCACCCTGTTCAATACGGTAGCCGCCACTGCTACCTGTCCCTCGTACGGTTCGCCGCCAGATTCGGCAGTCACGAGTCGGGCAAGGAGCGAGAGGTCTGACCCACTCCATGAACCGTAGTCCCCTCGTGACGGGGGATCGGGCGGACGGGAATTGTCGCCGGTAGGGACACGCAGGACTTCGCCAGGGTAGATCCAGTCGCTCGACAACCCGTTCGCGGAGCGCAACGCGCTCACTGTGACTCCGAATCGGTTCGCGATGAGGAACAGCGAGTCACCCGTTCTGACCGTATAGGTAGAACCTGACGGCCCCGGTGTGCTTCCCGATGTGGGGATCGTCAGTCTCTGGCCCGGGTAGATCCAGTCGTGTGACAACCCGTTCGCGGCACGCAGGGCATCTACCGTCACGCCGAAACTGCGGGCGATAAGGAAGAGCGAGTCGCCTGTCTTGACCGTGTACGTTGTAGCAGCCGATGCTGCGCACGCGGCGATGGCCACAATCAAGGCTGCCGCTGCCAGTACTGCTGCGGCCTTGAAACTGTTGCTTCGTAGTCTAGATCTCAATAACTGCAACTCCTTTCTCTGTTAAGCCTGCGCGGAAGTTGTTGGCCCCCCTCGTGCCCGTCTATTCTACACAGGCACGTGGAATTCCCTGTGGGAAGTGGTGGGAACACACCTCCGAGGCCGATGCTTGACAGCGCTTCAAGCCCTTGAGATAGTTGGAGTATACCGAACTACGTGAGAAAGAGTGGTGAATTCGGTGGCGTACAGAACGCCTTCAGAAATCGCCGCCACGGCCGTGAACGCGGGTGTGGCCAAGTCTCGAGCCGGCGCGGCTACCCTCGTTGTGCTTGGCTTCCTTGCCGGAAGCTTCATCGCCATGGCTGCTGTCGCGTCTCACACAGTCTCATACGCGCTGGGCGCTTGGGCCGGGCCGAGTATGGTGAAGCTCATCTCCGGCCTGGTGTTCAGTGTAGGCATTGTCATGGTGATAGTAGGAGGCGCTGAGCTGTTCACCGGGAACTCTTTGATGATCATGGCGCTCCTCGACAGGCGGACTCGGTTGGGAGCACTCATTCGCAACTGGGTGATTGTCTATTTCTCTAATATGGCCGGCGCTGTCTTCGTAGCCTGGCTATATCATGAAACTGGGCTGTGGCAGCCGGTCGACGGAGCTTCTGCCCAGGCGCTCGTGATGACCGCGATGCGGAAATCGTCTCTCGAGTTCTGGCCGGCCTTCTTTCGGGGAGTGCTATGCAATTGGCTAGTATGTATGGGAGTATGGATGTCGTACTCCGCCGATGACGTGTCCGGCCGGATAGTGCCGCTGGCCATGGCAGTATCTGCCTTCATTATGTCCGGAGCCGAACACTCAGTCGCCAACATGTTCTACATTCCTATAGGCTATATGGTGTCGTCGGCTCCTGCTGCCGAGGGCTTTGCCGCTGCGGCCCGGAATCTGCTG
>CAYZHL010000237.1:0-1515 GCA_964478095.1 uncultured Clostridia bacterium
GCGGCCAGGCACGCGCACTATCTTAGGGAAGACGGTGTGATCGTCGCCAATACCAGGCGAATACCGTCGCTGCCCATCCTTATCGGACGCGAAACGTATCCGGACGACATCGAGAGCCGCCTCGCCGCCCGCGGCGCCGACGCGCACTGGCTCGACGCCTCAGGAGTCGCGGCGGACCTCGGCAACGTCCGCGCCGAAAACACTGTACTGCTCGGGGCGTTCTCCACGTTTCTCGCGTTCCCGGAAGATGCCTGGACACAGGCGCTCCGCACGGTGATTCCGGCGAAACACATCGAGCTGAACCTGGCGGCGTTCGCCGCAGGTAGGAGGTTGACGCAGCGATGACAGGGCCGCAAGTCGCGCCCATGGTCGCCATAGCGATCATCCTAGCCGTAACGGGCGTGGCGTCGTTCATCTTCGGGCACCTCATCGGCGACAAGCGAAGGTTCACTCTCATTAACGGCTACACCGAAGAGAAGATGCTGGAGCCCGATAGGTTCGCCAGATGGATGCGGATCTGCTACTACATTATGGGCGTAGTGCTCCTAGCCTCTGCGGCCCTTATCGTACTGACACGGGCTGTAGTGGCGGTAGTGCTTGTGTCCACCATCCTCGTAGCAGGAATCCTCATCGTGATGACCTTGGGCGCGCGGAGATACTACCGAATCTAGGATCACTCGTGCTTGTGATTCCATGCCGCCTGCGTTCTGGCTATCTGCCGGCACACAAGCAGCATTGCTGTTCCTAGCGCCAAGAGCAAGAGCTTCTGCCGGTGCAGCGTAAGCCATTCCGGGGCCCGGCGAAGCCCGAAGGTCGCAGCGAACAGGAATAGCGGCCCAGTTACTGCGCCGCCGCTTAACCTATCCAGCGCCCACCAGCCAAACCCGGCAATGAACCCGGCGAACGCACCACCAATCGCCGCACCCAGCGAAGTGACCCCGGTCAAGAACCACATCGTGGGCACAATCGATCTCAGCACCTCGGCAATACTCAATACGCCGAGCGATGCGCGAACAGCCCAGGCCACGGCGGCTGCAGCAGGAATAGCCAGAGCTGCTGCAACGATGAACAGCCTTTCCGCAAAGAGACGAGTAAGCCCGCCTCGGTGCGTTGCTACCAACTCCATGGCACCCGCTCCCTGCTCAGGAGCGAGGAGGCCCGCGGCGAAAGCCGGCGCCAGCGTAGCCAGGTAGACCTCAGCCATATTGAGGCACCTCCACCGACGCGCCCACTCCCCTGCGTTCCTCGCGTGCATTGAGCCGCCCTCTACGAACAGGGCCGCAACATACATGACAACGGCGAAGAGGTGTATCCACGAAAACCATAGCCTTGCGCTGTATGCTGCCCTTGTCGCAAACGCCGCCCGGATAGGCGCGGATGTGCGGGTTGATCGGGTCATCGGCCTCGCCCTTCCTCTCTCACCGCTTGCTCAAACGCAGAGGCTAGGTCGGCAAGGGTCACGATGCCATCTCGACCGGGGCGTCCTCGACGCAACACTCGGTATGCCGCACGGAC
>CAYZHL010000237.1:1525-4404 GCA_964478095.1 uncultured Clostridia bacterium
GCCTAGCCACGTGAATCGCCGTCATCGCCTGCCGCGAGGCCGCGTTGATGCCCTCGAGGAACACAGGCCCATCGAATCCTCCAGGAACAGTAGGCGCCAGGGCCTGACGAAGCACTTCCTCTGCCCTGGTTCCTTCGCCGCTCGCCTCCATGAACATGACCAGGGCGTACCTCTTCACGCCTTCGATTGCGTTGACCGAGTCATCCAGTGACATTTCATCGCCTCGCGTAGCCCCCGTTGGCCACCAGGCAGCGAGCACGGCGTTTTCCGCAAGCTCACGATCGGCTGAAAGCCCGCCCGCCCGCACGAGCTCGATGCCCCTCGCCAGCCTCTCGATAGCCTTGATCCCAGCGGACTCAGACACCGTCGCAACACCGGGCGGCGCCAGCCTTGACGAGAATGACTGGGGCCCGAGCTTGGGCAATATCGCGACCCGCATTTCGACTCCTGACGGCGCCAGCTGCTCGTAGAAGAGCCAGCGCCTATCAAGATAGCTGCGGCCAAGATCGGTCAGTCCCGCATCGTCGACGTAGAATCGGTCCGCTGCTAGATAGAGATCGCGCGCCGACTCGGATTCGAACTCGTACACGGGAGACTCCGACGGCCCTGAGATGCGTCGGCCTAGTATCCCCATGTCCACGCCCGCCGCGAGGCGTGAATCGTCAATGTGGACCACCACATGCATCCGCGCCGCCGGATGCGAGTTTTCGAGCCATACAGCCTTGAATGGAGTCCTACGCATCCTGAGCTGCTCGGACGATTTCGCCGCTGAGAGGTCGGCCGATACGACGAACCTGGTCGCCCGCGCGCCGCCGATCGGATACCAGCCGGCCCCCGAAGGGACCCAAGTGTATCCCGGCATGACTATGGCATTGAGCTCAGTTCCGTACGGGCCGAACCGCCCAAGCGTCCAGTCCTGCACTAGGCCGTGGTAGGACACGCGGACGCCGCAGCTTGCCCCGGGCTGAAGCGGGCTCGAAAGCAATACCTGCACCAAGCTGCCCTCTTGCTCAGACCCGGCTTGAGACCATGAATCTCCCGCCATCGCGATCTGGCAGTCTTCGACCTTGAACACACTGCCTCTTAAGGTGAAGGTCAGCCGATCGATGGGCTCGGGCCCGGAATTGGCTACCTGCATCGTCACGGTATTGGCGATGCTCTTCTCCCTGGCGTCGACGTACAGGCCCATGTCGTACGACAGCACATCCGTTGCGGGACGCAGCGCAAGCTCCGCCGCCGGCGCCTGCGCGAGGGCTTCGGTATCGGCGGACGCGGCAGCCACGAACAGATCCGACATGCCTCGCCTGAAGGACCATACTCTCCAGTCATCCACCATCGCTCCGGCAAATAGCACTGCTGCCGCGAGGAGCCATGCGGTCGCGCCGGCTCGCACCGTTCGCGCAGACTCGCGCCGGCGCTTGACGACCGTCGCAGCAAGCCCCGCGGCGGTAAGCCCCAGCGCCACCCAGACTCGGGCCAGCATCGGCAGGTCAAAACCCTGCCCTGTGCCCGCATCGAGCATGCACAGCCATCTGGTGGCGGGGAGCACTGTCGCCTGGACGCTGCCGATGGTACCCAGAAACCACGCACCGGCGGCTACAGGGTACGCGACAACGGGCGAGCCCAGGCCCAAACCGATCAAGTAGCCTACCCCGGCACACTGGATCGAGCTCGGCGCCACTCGGAAGGCCAACATCTCGCGTATCGTGGTTAGGTCCAGCGGAAGCCTTCCGTAACGGGTCCACACCAGCGGAATGACCCATGCCACAGCAAGCGTCTGAACTGCCGCAAACGCGGCTGCCAGGCCCAGCGTGTGTCCGGCTGCCATCTCGGCGTTGCTGTGCCGGTACGTATCGGTCATCTCGGCAGTTCGCCCCGACCGGGCCGACACGCCGGCCGCTGCGGCTAGTAGTGTGAAGATGAGGAGCTCCACAGGCAACATCTGGCCGACCGCGGTCTCCATGGCCTCAGACGGTGGTGTGGGCAGGTTGTCTGTGTAGTCAACGGCAGTGGCAGTTACGATGACCAAGATAGCGACAGCGGCCGCCAAGAACAGCGGCGACCGAACGAGCAGGCGCAGTTGACACCGGGCGATACTCAGGATCCGCGCCATGCTACACCGCCTCCATCAGCGCGATGTAGGCGTCCTCAAGCGTCGCGTCGGGCGCGGGCAAAACCGAGGCGCTCTCGCCCAGGACAGGCCGCCCCGCGCACACCACGCGGGCCTCCACCATGTCGCCGGAATCCTTCGCCCCGATCACCGTGATCGTGCGTTCGCGCGCGTCTCGAAGCCGCTCAAACACCGGTCGACTGCAGCGGACATGCCACACCTTGCCTTCGGCCGCGCGCACTAAATCCTCGGGAGCCCCTCTGAAGATCACCCGCCCTTTCCTGATTACGGCCATGTCGGAGCAGGACGACTCCACATCGGCGACTATGTGCGTCGAGAGCAGGACTACCCGCTCGCCGCTCATCATCGCGAGCAGATTGCGAAACCTGATCCGCTCCTCGGGATCGAGTCCGGCCGTGGGTTCGTCCACAATTAGGAGCCTCGGATCGCCCAAGAGCGCCTGTGCAATCCCGAGGCGCTGAAGCATCCCGCCGGAGAACTCACGCACCTTGCGTCTGCGGTGTTCCCACAGGTTCACCGTCTCCAGGATTTCATGGATGCGTCGTCGTCGCTCGCGCGGGTCCGGCAGGCCTTTGAGAGTCCCGATGTAGTCCAGAGTCTCCACGGGATTGAGACGCGGGTACAGCCCGAACGACTGCGGCAAATAGCCCAGCTGCCGCCGAATCGCCTCCTTGTTATGCTGCACATCGATACCATCCACGCTCACCGTGCCCGAGGTCGGGTCGATCAGAGTCGCGAGTATCCTCAT
>CAYZHL010000238.1:0-4375 GCA_964478095.1 uncultured Clostridia bacterium
CCCAGCGCCACACGGATCGCCGGCGCCACCTGCGCCACGACCCGGATGTTCGGATCGTGAATGGCCTTCCATACTCTGTCGATGTCAGAGTGTATGGTGATCGCGCCGGTTGGGCAGACGCTCGCACACTGCCCGCACTGCACGCAGTCCACATCGGCCAGGTTCTTGCCGAACGCGGGGCCGACCACGGCTTCAGAGCCGCGATACGAGAAGTCGAGTACCCCGATCTGCTGCACTTCGCCGCATACCCGCACACAGTCTCCGCAGAGTATGCACTTGTTAGGGTCGCGAACCAGCGCAGGCGTGGAACGGTCGAGCGGTAGGCTCAGGTCCTCCTCGCCAAACCTGACATCAGTGACCCCGAACCGTCTGGCAAGCTCCTGGAGCCTGCATGCGCCGTTCTTGCTGCATGTGGTGCACTCACGGTCATGGTTGGCCAGCAGAAGCTCGAGAATTGTGCGCCTTATGGTGCGCAGTTGCTCTGTGTTCGTGCGCACCACCATCCCAGGCTGGGGCTGAACTGTACAGGATGCTACTATGCCCATTCTGTCGATCTCGACAACACACATCCTGCACGCGCCATATACCGAAAGCTCCGAATGGTAGCAGAACGTGGGCAGATCTATGCCCGCCTTGCGCACTAGCTCCAGCACATTGCGCTCGCCTTCTATCGGAACCGATAATCCGTCTATGACGACTCCCTGTTGCACAGACATTTCGCGTACTCTCTCCCCTCTATTCCGATCTATCCTAGCGAAATGGCGCCGAAGGCGCACGCGTCAACACACGCTCCGCACTTCACGCATTTCGAGGTATCTATCACGGGAGGATGCTTCGGCTCGCCGGTAATCGCGCCCGCTGGGCACACTCTACGACACTTGCCGCAGCCCTTGCACAGCTCGGAGTGGATAACGTACGCCTTGAAAGCGCTACACACCCCTGCAGGGCACTTCTTGTCCACGATATGCGCCAGATACTCGTCTCGGAAGTACTGCAGGGTTGTAAGCACCGGATTCGGCGCCGTCTTGCCCAGAGCACACAGCGAACTCTCCTTCACAACCCATGCGATCTGCTCCAGAGCGTCCAGGTCCTCAAGCGTTGCCTGCCCGCCGACGATCTTCTCCATGATCTGCAGCATGCGCCGGGTGCCCTCGCGGCACGGAACGCACTTGCCGCACGATTCCCTCTGCGTAAAATGCATGAAGAAGCGGGCTACCTCCACCATGCAGGTTCCCTCGTCCAGTATGACTAGTCCGCCGGAACCGACCATGGCGCCGGCCTTCTTCAGAGAGTCATAGTCAAGCGGCGTGTCGAGAAGCTGCTCAGGCAGGCACCCGCCTGACGGCCCGCCTATCTGGGCGGCCTTGAACTTCTTCCCGCCGATTACGCCCCCGCCGATCTTGAACACAACGTCTCTCAGCGTCGCCCCCATGGGGATCTCGATCAGGCCAGTATTGGCCACCTGACCGGTGACGGCGAATGTCTTCGTGCCCGGGCTCGACTCCGTTCCGATGGCGCGGAACCATGCCGGGCCCCGGCGAACTATCGCAGGCACCGTCGCCAACGTCTCCACGTTGTTTATGATCGTGGGCTTGCCGAACAGGCCCTCGTTCGCCGGGAACGGAGGTCGCGGACGAGGCATGCCGCGCTTGCCCTCAATAGACGCCAACAGAGCGGTCTCCTCGCCGCACACGAAGGCGCCTGCTCCCTCCTTGATAGTCACGTCGAACGAGAAATCCGCACCCAAGATATCGGCGCCCAACAGGCCACATTCTCTGGCCTGCTTGACGGCGTTCTTCATGCGCGCCACAGCCAGCGGGTACTCCGCCCGTACATAGATGTAGCCGCGATCTGCACCGACGGCTCTGGCGGCGATGGCCAGCCCCTCCAGCACACTATGAGGATCGCCCTCCATGATGCAGCGGTCCATAAACGCCCCGGGGTCGCCTTCGTCCGCGTTGCACACCACGTACTTCTGGTCGCCCTTGGCCTGGCGCGCAAACATCCATTTTCGGCCGGTGGGGAAGCCTCCGCCCCCTCGCCCCCGAAGCCCGCTTTCAAGCACTTCCTCTATCGTTTCGTCGGGCGACAGATCCAGCACAGCGCGAGCCAGAGCCTGATAGCCGTCGCGGGCGATGTATTCTCCTATATCGTCGGGGTTGATGGCCCCGCAATTTGCTAGAGCAACCTTGGTTTGGCTTGCGTAAAACGGGATATCGCTCTCCTTGGGGTACGCCCGCCCCGTGTTGGGATCGCGGTAAACCAGTCTTTCGACCACTCTGCCCTTTCGCAGCGTCTCCTCCACGATCTGGGCAACATCTTCAGGCTTCACATGAACATACACCAAGTTGTCAGGTTCGATCCTTACAACCGGCCCGACCTCGCAGAACCCATGGCATCCGGTTCGCGTGGCGCCGACCGCCTCTATCGAATGGCTGCGGAATGCATCCAGGATCTTCTCTGCCCCGTTGGCCAAGCACCCGGGCCCAGCGCACACCAGCACGCGCTTCTTCTGCGCCGCCATCTCCGTTCGGACCCAGGCGGCATATGCCTTCAGCTGGTCTCGCGACCCTATCGTCATCGTCGTTCTTGCGGCTGTCTCCATCGCTAGTTGTCACCGTCCCTGTAAAGCAGCGTATCGATTATCGTGCATGCGGCCTCGGGAGTCATCTTCCCATAGACCTTTTCGTTGATGACCATCGCAGGCGCTACTCCGCACGCGCCGAGGCACGCAACCGTCTCCACGGTGAACATCATATCCGGTGTCGTGAATTTTCCGTCTTTCAGCCCCAGCCTGGAGCGAATCGCCTGGTACACTGGCATCGAATGACGTACATGGCATGCTGTACCGTCGCACACTCTCACCACGTACTTGCCCTTGGGTTCCAGCGAAAACTGGGCATAGAACGTGGCCACGCCGAACACCGTCGCAACCGACAGGCCCATGGCCGTAGCGATATAGGTCAGGATCTCCTCCGGAAGATACCTGTACTCCGCCTGGACGTCTTGGAGAATAGGTATGAGGGCGGATTGCTCACGACCGTGCTCCGCGATTATCTCATTTACGCGTTCGAACTTCCTCTGCGCTAGCTCAACAGGTGTCATGCTTCCTCCTCACCCCGGTTCAACAATAGATCAATAGTAGGTAACCTGGACTTCCTTTCCCAGCTCGGCTAGGATCCTGGCGATGTCCTGCATCACCTGCTCCTTCAGAGTGATGCTGATGGGCAGGTTAGGGTTCTGATGCGCAGGGTTCACCGCCTTTCCCACCAGTAGCTCCACGTGATCCGCATCGAGCAAGACCCGCGCCAGCCTGGAGGCGCCGTCTTTGCCGTGCGCTTCCTCGGGGTTTGCCAGTTTGCGCACGGCTTTCGACAGTGTGATAATGCCCTCGGTAACCAGGTCCAGCCCTCGAATAGTGGCAGTGGGCGGCACACCCTGCGCCATGCTGGCCAGGTCCACCGAAAGGCTCTCGCCCGTCTCGCGAGCCACGATCTTGCCGGTAGTCCCGCCGCATACAACCCGCGTTCCGGGCGACCCCATCAGCCTTGCCACCATTTGCGGGTCATCTTCGGGGTCCCTAGGCGGGCCCACCGCCGCAGTGACATACCGAGGTTCACGCACTGTGACAGCTACACAAGTCGCGTCATCGCCCGGCCTGCCGCCGTAGAACTGGTCGCACACGTTTATCATCCACTTGGCCAACACCGACGCACGCTTCTCCTGCTGCGTAATACGGCGGATGTAGTCGGCCACACTGGGCCATCCCCACCCCAGATTGAGCACACCGCCTATCCCTGCGTGGATTATGCCGTCCGACACCAAAAACAGGTGGTCGCCGGCGCGCACCCTGAACCGCGCCTCCTTCACGACCTTGTCCGCCACCCGACGCTGGACACAGTCCACGCAGCCCACACGTCCATCCGAAACGTAGAAGGCATCCGGATTGTCGAACTGCACCAGGTATGCATCGCCGTCCGAGTCTACCTGGAGAATCGTAAAGGTTGAGTAGGCAACCTGGCGCACCTTGCATATGGGCAGGGTGTGACCTATCGTGTCGACTACATCCTCTATCGCGGCCCCGCCCCTCAGCATGCTGGAGGCGATGGTAGTTGTAAGGGTCGCGAGGATGTTCGCCTTCACCCCCGAGCCCAGCCCATCACTGAGCACAACAGTCACCCCGCCGCCGTTTCGAGAGATCTCCACGCGGTCGCCGCATAGTTCCTCGCCATGTTTTGCGATAGAGAGGTTTGCAACCTCCACATGCAGTCTCTCCATCACTCATCCAACTCCTCATCCTGCATCTGCCTGATGAGCTGCGTCAATAGGAGTTTGGTCTCAGCTGTGGTCTCACCTAGCAATCCCGCAATCTCCT
>CAYZHL010000239.1:0-3728 GCA_964478095.1 uncultured Clostridia bacterium
GCGAACACGCTGCCTTCATCGACGGAACTGTCGTATTTGGGCGAGCCATCCGAGTCGAATATGATGACTCTGCCGCCGACCGGGATCTGAAGAGCCAGAACGGAATCGTCTGCGGCCCTCAGCCACTCGCAGTAGCCTCTGCCGCCGATGGTCGCCACAGTCGCGCCGATGCCGAGCACTGCGGCGCTATCGGCGGGGCTGTACAGCATGTCCAGGAACTGTGCCCATGTCTCTCCGTCTTCGTCTAGCAGAGTCAGATCCCCCAAATCGCGCGTCGCGCCGGCCGGCATTCCTGCGTATATCGGTGATTCGACCTTCTTAATTCCGAAGAAGTCTATGTATCCGGGCAGCGTTTCGATGGCGCTGGACTGAACCAGGTGCGAATCGGCAAGCAGCGCGCCTTCGAAAGGCTTGACATTTCGGCGCAACCACTGCTTTCCATTCATCTCCATCGCCATGCTGCAAGGGGCCTCGATCGCGGGCAATCTGTGCATGTAGACCATGTCAAAACCGATGGACGATTTCATCACTGCATACTGCTCGCCGTCGACTGTGGCGAAGTAGAGCTGCGAATCGTCGCTGTAAAAGGCACCCTCACTGTAGTAGAGGCACATAGCTGGAACCTCCATGCCTCCGAGGACGCTTGACACCCGGAACCGATTTGCCTCCCTATCTAAGCTCACATTCGCCAGGCCTCCGCCGGTTAGGAGGTAGTATCCGCAATAGGCAGCGTACTCATCTGGAATCACTTCAGGCTTCCAGGCCTTTTTCCACAAGGACGGCGTCCAGTATACTGAGCGCTATCTTGACTGAACGCCCTCCGGCACCGGTCTCGATCACAGCAACCGATATTCTCTCATCCGGCGCTGTGTAGACCATCGAGTTGTAGTTCCCAGTCCCTCCGCTCTTGCCGAGAACCTGTATACCTTGCGCCTGATATTCAGGAACGCATGTCATATCCCAGCCCAGTCCATAGGCAATCTCCGGATTCTTGAGCTTCGCCGCAGATAGTGAAGGCTGAATCGTTCTCATCTCTCTGAGCGACGGCTCAGACAGGATGTGTGTCCCTCCATCTGAGAAGCTGTCCGCAAAACGGGCCACATCCACCGCGGTGGCGCTGAGCCCCCCTGATCCCAAGATAGAGATTGCCTCGAGCGGTTCCTTTTGGCCTGTCGTGGGCCTGTAGTACGCCGCGACAACTCCAGCAGCGGCGTCCCGGGCGGTCCTGTCGCCCACACTCGCTCCGGTGCGGCCCAGGGCTAACGGCTCGAAGATGCGACTCGCCAGGAAGTCCATGTATTTCTGTCCGCTGACACGCTCGATGATCATCTCCGCAAGCGTGAAACCGTCATTGCAATATACGGCCGCCGCGCCGGGGTCGTGTTTCAGGCGTGTACGCGACAAGACGGTCAGAGTCTCCTCGTGCATGGCAGTGTTATACTGGAATCCGAAGTTGCCTGCGACAATTGAGCCGGGCAGGCCGGACGAATGGCTCAACAGCATTCTGACGGTGATGTCGACGTATCTTGGGTCCGCCATGACGAACTCCGGAAGATACCGAACGGCGGGGGCGTCGAGATCGATCTTCCCCTCGTCGACCAGCAGCATCACCGCAGTGGCTGTGTAGACCTTGCTGATAGAACCGATATTGAAGACTGTTGCAGGATCGACCGGCACGCTGTCTTCTCTGTTTGCCATGGCGAAACCTTCAGCATAGACTACTTCGCCGCCGTCGAGTATGGCGACAGTCGCACTTCCGGCCCTGCCTGAGTTGATGTCGTTCCATATTTCGGTTCGAGCGATTCTCCGGGCGGTTCGATACAACTGCGGTTCGGCATTCGCGCATATGGCTCCCGAGAGCAGCAGAATGACTGTAACGCACATGACCGCAGCAAACGTGAATCGGCTAGTTTTCGTCAAGAGTCACCTCCGTTTCGACTACACACGCGATGGCGGAGCACATCGGGTATTCCGCGCTCGCTTCCAATAGAACCCATTTCGCCGCGCTATGTGATATTCCTGCACTACGGTATCGAGATTTGGCATTCGACTCTCGGATTGTCTGTGGTACTGTCACCCGGCAACGCGACGGAGACGACGTCACGCGTCACGCGACGTTTTCACGGAGGTCGACTGCTCGACTCGTGATGTATATAATGATGTATATGACGCATCTGATATGGGGGAGGAGGGCTTCTGTGGCAGACATGGTCAGGAAGCAGCTGTATGTGAAGCGTCGGCACGACGACTTCCTCAAGGAGCGCTCAGCTGAACTTGGCGTGACTGAGGCTGAGATTGTGCGCGATGCTTTGGATTCATACGCCGCATACTCCGGAAGCGCTCGGCATGATGGCAGTGCGTGGGCGGCGGAGGAGGCGTTCATTGATGAGCTAGCCTCGGCTGAGCAACCCCGAGTTGCGATCGGCAGAACGTGGCATAGGGATGATCTGCATGAGAGGTAGTGTGCTGATAGATACTAACGTGCTCGTGTATGCCTATGATGTTACCGAGCCGGAGAAACAGAGGCGCGCTTTGGACCTGCTACATGGTTTGGCGGAGCGGGAGACGGGTGTGGTAAGCACACAGATCATGGCGGAGATGTTTGTCGTGCTCACCCGCAAGCTGAGCAGTCCACTCAGCGTAGAACAGGCCGTCCGGTCGCTTGAGCGGCACATGCGAACATGGCAGGTGGTAGATGTCACGGGTTTCATTGTGCTTGAGGCTGCGAGAGGCGTCCGAGACCATGCAATGTCGCTTTGGGATGCCCAAGTTTGGGCAACGGCAAAGCTGAATCAGATCCCTGTGGTACTGAGCGAGGGTTTCGCGAGCGGCAGCGTGATCGAGGGCGTGCTGTTTGAGAATCCCTTTGCCAGCGAGTAGGGGGGAGGTTTTTTCGCTCAGAAGGTGAAATATCGAGACGACGGCCCGGCGGCTCAGGCGCCTCCGGGCATCGACTTGTAGGCGAATGGAGCATGAACGGTGAGTCGACTCGAGGAACTCCTGCCCAATGCGGCAGTGCGTGGTGTTCGTCCCGACTGCCTGGTAACGGTGGTCGGGGCAACGTGGTATGGCTCAGACGCGGTGGAGCTCACGTATAAGGACCCTGAAGGTCATGTCGCCAACATGCTGGTCTATCGGGATGACGAGCACCGGCTGGAGGTAGTCGAGAGAGGAAGACCCTGGAGCTTTGATGGAGACGGCGGCCTCTTCCGTCTGGTCTCTGAGGCGCTTCGCATCCGCCTGGCGCACTTGTTTGACCCAGTGATGGCTGTACATACTTCCCTGATCGAGCCCCTGCCGCACCAGATCACGGCAGTCTACGAGACCATGCTGCCCCGGCAGCCGCTGCGTTTCCTGCTCGCGGATGACCCCGGGGCGGGCAAAACCATCATGGCCGGTCTCCTCATCAGGGAGCTGATCGCCCGCGGCGACCTTCAGCGGTGCATGATCGTATGCCCGGGGAGCCTCGCCGAGCAATGGCAGGATGAGCTCTATCGGCGCTTCCAGCTGAGCTTCGAGATCCTGACCAACGACAAGCTCGAGGCCTCTCGCACCGGGAACTGGTTCAGCGAGAACAACCTGGTGATAGCCCGTCTCGACAAGCTGTCGCGCGATGAGGACGTGCAGCAGAAGCTCAAGAGCCCTGAATGCCAGTGGGATCTCATAGTCGTCGACGAGGCCCACAAGATGTCGGCTACATTCTTCGCGGGCGAGGTCAAGTTCACCAA
>CAYZHL010000239.1:3738-4033 GCA_964478095.1 uncultured Clostridia bacterium
GCTGATGACGGCCACGCCGCACAACGGCAAGGACGCAGATTTCCAGCTATTCATGGCCCTCCTGGATGGCGACCGGTTCGAAGGGCGCTACCGCGACGGTGCGCACACGGTGGACGTGTCGGACATGATGCGCCGCATGGTTAAGGAAAGGCTCCTGAAGTTCGATGGAAAGCCCCTCTTCCCCGAACGCATTGCCTACACGGCGCCATACAAGCTATCAGACTCCGAGGCGCGGCTGTACGAGGAAGTCACGAAGTACGTCAGGGAGGAGTTCAATCGGGCCGACAGCCTCGAA
>CAYZHL010000239.1:4043-4366 GCA_964478095.1 uncultured Clostridia bacterium
AGCGCGCCGGCACGGTGGGCTTCGCATTGACAATTCTGCAGCGTCGGCTGGCCTCTTCGCCCGAGGCCATCTATCAGTCTTTGCGGCGGCGCCGGGAGAGGCTGGAGAGGCGCCTTCGTGAGCTCAGGCTGCTCCGACGTGGGGCTACCCTGGCGGCAGCGGCACTTGCGCCCGACGGCCCCGTGCTTGATCCCGATGACGTGGAAGACCTGGAGGATGCGCCGGAGACCGAGATCGAGGAAGTAGAAGAGCAGGTGCTCGACCAGGCCACGGCTGCCCGCACAATAGACGAGCTGGAAACAGAGATCGGGGTTTTGGAGCAC
>CAYZHL010000240.1:0-1588 GCA_964478095.1 uncultured Clostridia bacterium
CTGGCCGAGATCTACCCCGAATTCCCCCTGCTGATCAAGGTGCTGAGCTGTGAGGACGATCTGTCGGTTCAGGTCCACCCGCCCGACCACTATCCTGGCCTGCCCATCGGCGAATCGGGGAAATCCGAGGTCTGGCTGGTGCTGGAAGCTGCGCCCGGCGCTTCGATCATACATGGGCTGGCCGAAAGCGTAACGCCGGAACTGCTGAAAGGCCGGCGACACCGCCGACATCATGGATTGCTTCCGGCGGGTCCCGGTCGCCGCCGGCGACCTGATACCTGTGCCCCCAGGCACCGTGCACGCGCTCGGCGCCGGGCTGGTAGTGGCAGAAGTGCAACAATCCTCCGACACGACATACCGACTGTGGGACTACGGGCGGCTCGGGATAGACGGCAAGCCGCGTGAACTCCACGTCGAACGTGCCCTGGAAGTCGTAAGCTACTCGCGACCACCCGCCATCACGCGCCCGTTCGCGTTCGAGCTCAAGCCCAACACAGCGCGGCTGGTCTGCAGCTTCGCTAACTTCGACGTATGGCGGAGCACATGCTCAGGCCGGTGGCAGCGCAGCGCATCGTCCGGCACTTTCAGAGCTATCCTCGTGCTCTCCGGCCACGGCACACTCCAGTGGGACGATGATCAGAGCCGCCCGGGCAACCCCAGTCAGCGCATCGCCCTGCGCCCCGGCTTGTCGGTACTCATACCCGCTTCGTGCCCCGACTACACCGTTCAGTGCGACCAGAGCCAACTACGGTTGCTCGAAGTGACACTCGCATAGGCGCGGACGACACGTTCAGTCAGTCGCCTCCCTGGCCGCGTCCATGATCCTCGCCAACCCCGGGCCATATGGCGCGCGGACTATGCCGCGCTCGGTCACGATTGCCGTAACCAGCTCGCCTGGGGTGACGTCGAATGCCGGGTTGTGTGCCGCCGCTCCATCCGGCGCGGTCTGCCGTCCGAACCCGTGGGTAACCTCGCGCGGATCCCTCTGCTCTATCGGGATCCCATCGCCCGTGGCGAGCGACAGATCCAGAGTAGACGTGGGGCAGGCCGCGATGAACGGTATCTGGTGCATCTTCGCAAGACACGCCAGGCCATACGTCCCGATCTTGTTGCACACATCCCCGTTGGCCGCAATCCGGTCAGCCCCAACAATGACGACATCCACCCGCCTGGCGCGCATCAGCGACGCCGCCATGTTGTCGCATATCACGGTCACGTCGATTCCCGCTTCAGCCAGCTCAAATGCGGTCAGACGGGAACCTTGGAGCAGCGGTCGGGTTTCGTCCGCCCACACGCTGAACCTCTTGCCTTGCTCCTGGGCAACGTAGAGCGCCGCCAGCGCGGTTCCCCACCCCGCCGTAGCCAGAGCGCCCGCATTGCAGTGAGTCAGCACGCGCCCACCATCCGGCACGAACTGCGCGCCGTATTCCCCAATGCGGCGGCAGGCATCGGCATCCTCTTCCGCTATTGTCATTGCCTCGCGAAGCGCCGCCTCAAGCAGTTCGCGCGGTTCCGGCGCATCCGGCGTATCGGGCATGTTCGGCGAATCCGGCATGTCCGGCGCATCGGGTGTATCCGGCGGCCTGGC
>CAYZHL010000240.1:1598-4348 GCA_964478095.1 uncultured Clostridia bacterium
CCCGTTCGCGCCGCTCCCTGCCCCCGCAGTGCCCCTTGCACCCGCTGCACGCTCCACAGCCTGCCTCACCCGGTTCACTGCCCACGATAGGTTGACCGCCGTCGGGCGCACCGCGATCATCCTCGGGCACAGCTTGCCCAGGGCTTCGAATACCCCGGCGGCCGATCTCGGCGCCTTCTCCACCAGGCCCAGGCATACCCCGAGCGCACCGGCAACCCCGATGGCCGGGGCCCCTCGTACGCGCAGCATCGCTATGGCCTCGCACATATCATCGAACGAGCGAACATCGACATATCTGAGTTCCGTCGGAAGGAGCGTCTGATCTATCAGGCGCACCGCCCCCGCGTCGCATCCCAAGCTACTGGAACAAGACGTCGTCCTGCGCCACGTCTCTCCCGGCCACCATCGCCCACCAATAGCTCAACCTCCTTTGGCCTCTCCGCGTTCGCACTGCCTATGCCCCTAGGATTCCCGCGGCCGAAGATCCAGCTCCAGCTCACATGGCAGTAGTCTTCGATGCCCCATCGGCACTATCCTCCACGATCACCGGCAGGACTAGACAAGCCTGAGTCGAATACGCCCGGTGAAACGCGTTACGCCCCAGGTGAGCAACGAGGAGTGACATGTATGGAGAGTTTCTCCTTCCCTGACGGGTTCCTGTGGGGGACTGCCTCTTCAGGCCATCAAATCGAGGGCAGCAATACTGCCAGTGACTGGTGGGCGTGGGAGCCGGGCAAGATCCGGGGCGGCCTCACATCCGGCAAGGCGTGCGATGCATGGAATCGGTATGACGAGGACTATGCCCTCATGGAGTCTATGGGGCTCAACGCATACAGGATGGGGATTGAATGGTCCCGGGTGGAGCCTGCGGCCGGACGCTGGGACGATGACGCGTTCAGTCACTATGAGGCCATGATGAAGTCGCTTTCGTCCAAGGGCATCGCAATATGCCTCTGGGTGCTTCCCAAATGGGTCGCGGACGCCGGAGGGTGGGAGAACCCTGCCACAGTCGACGCGTTTGCCAGGTTCTGTGAGCAAACCGCAGCACGACTCGGGAGCTATCCGCTCCTCTGGTGCACACTGAATGAACCCAACGTCTACACGATGTCGTCGTACGTGACGGGAGAATTCCCGCCCGAAAAGAAGTCGCTTCGGACCGCCCGAAAAGTGATGCGTAACCTGCTGACCGCGCACGCGGCAGTCTACTCGATCATTAGCGGCAGAGTCGACAGCGCTTCCCAACATGAGGGTGTGCACACCGGTTCACGCAGGCCCCTGATTGGCATAGCGCACAACATGACTCCCATCGCCCCTGCCCGCCGCAACCGACTTGACCAGATAGTCGCCGGTTTCCAGAACCGAGCCTGGAATGCGTCGCTCATCGAAGCGCTTGCTACCGGCAGAATGACCGGCCCGTTCGGCGACGGCCGCCCGATAGAAGGCCTGGCAGGCTCATACACATTCATCGGCGTCAATTACTACTTCCGCCGCACGATAGCCTTCAAGCTCAACGGCATCGCCAACGGGTTCAGCGAAGACGTGTTCTCGCCGCACACGCCGCGCACCGACTTCGGCTGGCCCATCGTGCCAGAAGGCCTGTATGACTCGCTCATGCAGGCCTCCGCGCTGAATGTGCCCATATACATCACCGAGAATGGAATCGCTGACGCCCGCGACACCATGCGCCCTCGCTACATCGTCGATCACCTGGCCGCGATCCGCCGCGCCATTGACGCCGGGGCCGACGTGCGCGGATACTTCCACTGGGCATTCCAGGACAACTTCGAGTGGCGAGACGGCTACACTCAGAAGTTCGGCCTCCATGCCTTAAGCCCCGAAGACCCCCGGCTTGCCCGCGCGCCCAGGCCCAGCGCCAGGCTGTATGCCCGAATAGCGCAAGCCAACGGCGTAACCGAAGAAGTGTTGAGACAGACACGCTGAAACAGATACGTTGAGGTCGATACGTTGAGGCAGATACTCGGGGCCATGCCGCAGGCTCAAGTGGCCAGCCGGGCCCCGCAATGACGGCAGAACTTGTCCTTCTGCCCTGCCTGCCTGCCGCATGCCTGACATGTCCGCTTGGGCTTCGTTGTGTCCTTCTTCGGCGACGCGATGACTTCAGTGTGGTACACGCCGGTTCCGGGTATTCCCATGGTACGGCGGACTCGCCCGTCTGCGCCCATGCCGATGCGGAAGCCAGGCACTCCCACTGACGCGCCTATCCCCGACTTGCTTACGTTTATCCTCGCAAGCTTTCCGATTCTGATGGACTTCCTAAACCTCAGCGCCACAGTACCACCCCACACAGCGTCATGCCGGTCATCACCCTTAGGTTCTTCTTCGGAGCCTCGGCAATTCCTCCCGCGACTGACGGCGCTCAGGCGCCGGCGTGGAACCTCCGCCCGCCTGCCGCGTCATATTACTTGACTGAGTGTAGCTGGAGTGTTGTACGGGCCCACCTGGTGGCAGGAGTCTCCGGCAGGAACGCCTGCGTGGATGGCGTAATAGTATAGGACGCCCGCATGCCGCGGGAAGTTCAGGCGCGCATCCAAAGAGGTGAGTCACATGCACTCCGACGCGTCAGACGAACAACTGATCCAACTCCACCTCTCGGGCGACCCGCGAGGAGTGGAAGCCATATACGAACGCTATTTCGATCGGATCTACCGGCTTGCATATTCCAAGCTACGCAGCACCCAGGATGCCGAGGATGTGACGAGCGCGATTTTCCTGAAACTCTGCCGGTCGCT
>CAYZHL010000241.1:0-4343 GCA_964478095.1 uncultured Clostridia bacterium
CTCGCGGGTATGCTGAAGGAATTTGCCGCGTTCAGTAGAATAAAAGCCAGGATATGTGGTGAAGGAGGGCGACTGTGGTGACCAGGTACGCTCGCAGCCTGCGCCTCTTGGCGTGGGCCCTTGGGTGCATCCTGCTTTCCGCAGGAGTGTGCGCCGCGTCGGAAGTCCCCAGCGTAGTGCTGAGGCAAGGCGATCGAGGCGAATTCGTGTGTGAACTGCAGGAATATCTGGCCATTGCCGGGCATCTGGATTCCGCTGCCGATGGGGTCTTCGGATCCGTCACCCAACAGGCGGTAATCGCTTTCCAGAAGTCCTCCGGGCTCACTGCCGACGGCGTCGTCGGCAAGAACACGTGGGATGCGCTTCTCAGCAAGGCCGAGGCTGCGTCTGCCCGCACATACGTGGTAGTAGCGGGCGACACTCTGTACGGGATCGCGCGGCGATTCGGCGTCTCTGTGGAGGCCATCGCCGCTGCGTCCGGCATATCGCGCCCGGAATCAATAAAGCCTGGCCAAAAGGTCGTCATCCCGTCGTCGTCGGCGGATGCGTCCAGGGCTGCCCTGGGCCGGGGAGGCGCTGAGCTGCTGCATTGGGATGTTGCGAACAAGATTTTCAAGAGCCGGGCAACCATCATCGATGTCGTCACGGGGCTTTCTTTCGATGCGCAACGGCGCGGCGGGCATAATCACGCCGATATCGAGCCTCTCACAAGCGCGGATACGGCCGTATTGAAGCGGATCTATGGGGGAGCATGGAGCTGGGCGAGGCGCGCCGTGATAGTGGTGACCGGCGGGCGGCGGATCGCAGCATCCATCAATGGCCAGCCCCATGGAGGCCAGGCGATCACCGGGAACGGCTTCAACGGGCACATCTGCCTGCACTTCCTGGGCAGCCGCACACACGCCAGCAATTCGCTGGACACGGATCATCAGCGCATGGTGCAGGCGGCAGTCGGTCACTAGTGTCGAGCCGTCATGTTCTCGGACGAAGCATGGCGCATGCCATGTTTTCTTTTTTCAAGGTCAAGGAGGTTATGGGTTCGAATGAAGGTTCTGGTAGTCAACTGCGGTAGCTCGTCATTGAAGTATCAGCTGTTCGACATGGCCACTCAGACCTGCATGGCGCGGGGAAACGTGGAGAGAGTCGGTACAGCGGAGGCGTTCATTGTCCACAGGCCCAATGGAGGCGACAAGGTCAGGCGGGAAGTGATCGCGCGAGACCATGAACAGGCTATGAAATACGTCTTTGAGTGCCTGGTCGACCCCAAGATCGGCGTGATCTCGGATCTCGCGGAGATATCGGCCATTGGGCATCGCGTTGTGCACGGCGGCGAGAAGTTCGCAGGATCCGTGCTGATCGACGCGGCAGTTATGCAGGCGTTGGAGGAATGCCAGGACCTTGCTCCTCTGCACAATCCGCCGAACATCATGGGTATCGAGGCCTGCAGGAGGTTGATGCCGGATCTGCCGATGGTGGGCGTGTTCGACACGGCCTTTCATCAGACTATGCCCAGGGAGGCGTACCTGTACGGCCTGGGCTACGACATGTACACTAAGCACGGCGTGAGGAGATACGGCTTCCACGGAACGAGCCATCGCTACGTGTCAGGGCGTGCGGCCGAGATCGTGGGGCGTCCGGTCGAGGAGCTGTGCATGGTCACATGCCACCTGGGCAACGGATCGAGCCTCGCAGCCGTCAAGCACGGCAAGTCCATCGACACCAGCATGGGCTTCACCCCCCTTGAGGGGCTGGTCATGGGAACCCGGTCAGGCGATATCGATCCGGCGATAGTCTCCTTCCTCTGCGAAAAGCTGGGCCGAAGCGCGAGCGAGGTAGTCTTGGGCTATCTGAACAAGAACTCGGGAGTGCTTGGGCTATCCGGAGGGCTGTCCAACGACTTCCGCGATCTCGAAGAAGCGGCGGACCGTGGGCATGAGCTTGCCAAGCTGGCCCTGGACGTGTTCGCCTACAGAGTAGTCAAGTACATCGGGGCGTATGCTGCAGCCATGGGGCAGCTCGACGTGATCGTCTTCACGGCCGGAGTCGGCGAGAACTCACCCGAAATGCGCACGAGAATCTGCTCTAGGCTGTCTGGCTTCGGAATCAGCATAGACCCTGCGAAGAATAATGTGAGAGGCTCCGAGCAGATCATATCGACGCCCGGATCTCGAGTGACCGTCATGGTCGTGCCTACGAACGAAGAGGCCATGATCGCCCGAGACACAGCGGAGATCGTGAGCCGTCTGGGAGCCTGATCTTGGCAGAGGTGATGCGCTATGCGCTTTAGCGTGCAGTCTTTGAGGGCGGAAAAAGGGGCCACGATGCTCCTTAACATGCGTGAGCAGATGGCGCCGGTCGATTTGGGGCGCTCACTCCTTAGGTTCGTGGAACCGGTGGAGTTCGTGGGGCAGGCGACCAATACGGGCCGACGAGTAGTGATCAGAGGATCCGCCAAGACGCGGGCGATGGCGGTGTGCGACAGATGTCTCGAGGAGTTCGCTATGGACTTGACCACTCCTATCGATGAATCTTATTACCGCGTCGACGAAGCGCCTGCCCATCCTGACGACGATGAGCGCACCTACGGCGAAGACGACATGATCGACATCTCGTCCGACATAGAGCAGGCATTCGTGCTTACGTTGCCGATACGGATCGTGTGCCGAGATGTCTGCCGCGGGCTATGCCCGGGATGCGGCGGCAACCTGAATACTGGGGAATGCTCCTGTGCGGCTGATAGATAGTGGAGATGTCGACCGCACAAGGCCGACCTCTGCTTGCTCGTCCGGCCAAATCGTAGTAGAATAACGACGCTTGACTTTTCAAAATAGGAGGTGGGGAGGTTTCGTCGGGGCTTTGGTCCACATGGGCCTCGATTGAACCCATAACATGGCTAACAACCCCAAGCAGAGATTCGGGAAATCGCGCACGCGCAAGCGCCGCGCAAACTGGAAGGCCGAGGCGCCGGCTCTCTCCATTTGTCCGCAGTGCAAGAAGCCGAAGCTGTCTCATAGCATATGCCCTGAGTGCGGGCAGTATCGCGGTCGCACCGTTGTGCAGACCGGCGAGTAGGCGGCATGTCGCGTGATGTCGAGCGGATTCATTCGGACCCAGGTTGTTCGGCTGAACCCGCTTCTCCCTATTTCGGGGCCGAAAGGGGCGGACGGGCATGCGCATAGCGGTTGACTGCATGGGCGGCGATCTTGGCGCAGCTGAGATGGTGCCGGGCGCCCTGAGGGCTGCGGAAGAATGCGAAGCCGGCATAGTGTTGGTCGGCGACGAGAACGTCATAAGGCGGCACTTGAGCGCGGTCGAGGGGGGGTCCGCCGTCCAGGTAGCTATTGTGCACGCGCCAACGACGATATCCATGGATGAAGACCCGCTTGCGGCAGTTCGGCACAAGCGCGATTCGTCTTTGGTAGTCGCGGCGCGACTGGTGCGTGAGGCATCGGCCGAGGCCATGGTCAGCGCCGGCAGCACCGGCGCATTGGTTGCCGTAGGGGCGCTATCGGTCGGGAGGCTTCCCGGTGTGAGCAGGCCTGTTTTAGCTACGCCGATTCCCACAGTCAGCGGAGCCTGCGTGTTGCTGGACGTAGGCGCCAATCCCGACTGCAAGCCTGAGCATCTGCTGGAGTTCGCGGCTCTTGGATCTGCCTACGCATCATCCCTCCTAAAGCTGGATCGTCCACGCATCGGCCTGCTATCCAATGGAACCGAGCCGTCGAAGGGTAACGCCGTAACGGTGGCTGCCAACAAGCTCCTGGCCCAGTCGTCTCTGAACTTCATCGGCAACGTGGAGAGTCGATCAGTCCTTTTCGGCGCGGCGGATGTAGTTGTGACCGATGGGTTCACCGGCAATATCCTGCTCAAATCCATGGAGGGCGTGGGAAGCGCAATCTTCGACATGGTGAGGCAGGCCGCCATGGGGAGCGCGCGCTCGAAAATCGGCGCCTTGCTGATGAAGCCCTCCCTTAGGCAGGTAAAGCGGCGCATGGATTATTCCGAGTATGGAGGCGCGCCTCTTCTGGGCCTGGCCGGGCTGCTGGTAAAGGCCCACGGTAGTTCTAATCGGAAGGCGTTCGCGAACGCTGTGAAGGTCACGTCTGATCTTCTAGGCTCCGGCATCACGCAGAAGATGGCCGAAGCCTGTCAGATCCATGAAAGGTCTTGCTAAACGGAGGTGTCTTGCAGTGACTGAAGCCGATATATTCGAGACCATCAGGGAGATCGTAGCTGACAAGCTGGGTATCCCGGAGGAAGAGATCCAGTTGGATTCGGATTTCATCGAGGATTTGGGCGCCGATTCTCTGTACCTGAACGAGATAGTCTACGAGCTTGAAGAG
>CAYZHL010000242.1:0-4338 GCA_964478095.1 uncultured Clostridia bacterium
CGGTCATCGCCTTTGAGCTATATGGCTGTTATTCATGTATTTTAGCAGAACCCAGCCGATTAGCCAAGTACGAATTCTGCCGTGTGCGCGCCTGACATGACTGTTGCCCGACATGCTATCGCGCGCTCGCGCCCGACGCGCCCTGGCTCCTCATTATCGCTTTCATCCCATCGGTGGCCTTCACTTCTCCGTCGGGCATGACCCACACGGCTTCAACTCCATCAAGGCTGTCGGCGAGCGCCAAGCTCTGCTCATACGGCAGCAGGAACAGAGTCGTCGACAGAAAATCGGCAACGCCCGCATGGGCTGTCATCACCGTCACTGCCCGGTAGTAGTCGGCCGGCATTAGCGTGGCCGGGTCGACTATGTGATGGAGAACCCTGCCATTCACAACATAGTATCTCATGTAGTCGCCGCTGCTTGCCACTGAAGAGTCGTTGACGAATATTACGTCCAGTACACTCTGCTCGTCCGGCACGACAGACTCGTCGGGGTTCTGTATACCCACTCCCCATCTTTCTCGGACGCCGTCAAGAGGCTTCCCGATTGCCCGGATGTTCCCACCCGCGCCTATCAGCGCCGACTTGAGCCCAGCTTCGGCCATTTCACGCGCCACAATCTCAGTGGCATAGCCTTTGGCCACCGCGCCCACGTCGAGGCTCATCTTGGGATCCGCAAGGTACACGGTGCTGTTCTCCACATCGATCATGACGTTGTCAATATCAGTGTGCTTCGCCGCTTCGCGCAGATCCTCCATCGGAGGAAGCTTGGCGTTCTCAGGATCGTCCTGCCCTTCCTCACGATAGTAATGCCATATTCGCAGCACTGCTCCCATGGCGACATTGGTCTTGCCGCCTGTGCGCCTGTACCAGTCCTTTGCGAAGAGCAAGAGGTCTATGATATCCTTATCCACCTTCACAGGCTGCACGCCCGCATTGTCGTTTATCGTCTTGACGTTGTTCATACCCTGATAGTCGTTGTAGATGTCATACAGCTGATGGAGTTCGCGAAAACGCGCGCGGATCCTCGCAAAGTACGAATCGAACTCCTCCTCGCCTTGCGTGTATGCCACAACTGTTATCAGAGTATTGAAGACGTCAAACAGGCTGTCGCTGTGCTTGCTGTATGCGGTTCCAGTCTTCTTGCAGCCGATGAGCGCGGACAGGAGCACGATCGCCGCCAGAGCTGCTGCTATGCGCTTGACAGTCCTATTCTTCATTCACATCACCAACTGGTATTCTAGCAGGCTCATTCGCTCAAACGCAAGGGCAGGCATTGAATATCCGGAGCGTCGCTGAGTCGCCACAAACCTCCCCCATTTGGCGCGGAGGAGGTTTGCTGATGCGACTACTTGTTCACTTGTAGTTCGATATGCGTCCGGTTTGCCTACCTTGCGTTGGCGTAGGACTCGACGACAGCAGCGATGTAGTCGCCAACGGTTACTGTCACGGTAGAAGTGAGCTCAGGGACATCCGGGACAGCGGGGTGCGAGGCATCGCGCTGCTTGACCTTGAGGGACTTGACGTCCGCCACGGTCTTGCCGACCATCCACTTTTCGAACTCGGCGATCTGCTCATACCACTCCTTCTTGCTCGACGAAGCCTTGCGCATACCATAGCCGTCTCCCAGTTCAATCTTGGTCTTGAACTCGCCGGCCTTATCCACGGCGACCTTGCCTTCCTTGTCGAACGGAACCTTGGTCTGAGCGGTGTCGATTATAGTGCGAACTACCTTGCCGTCCTTGTCGAATAGGGTAGCGGCCATCGTGAGGTTGACCTCAGCGGTTGCTGCCTTGGACTTGGCTGTGGATATGTCATGCCCGAGCCCGAGTCTCACCGCTCCTGCCGCAACCTCTACGGAATTCTTGTATGCGTCTTCAACAGCAGCGATGTAGTCCTGAACAGTCATAGTAACGGTGGAAGTGAGTTCCGGAGCATCCGGAACGGAGGGATGCGAGGCGTCGCGCTGCTTGACCTTGAGGGACTTGATCTCAGCAACGGTCTTGCCGACCATCCACTTCTCGAACTCTGCGATCTGCTCGAACCATTCCTTCTTAACGGACGAAGCCTTCCGCATACCGTATCCGTCGCCCAGCTCAACCTTGGTCTTGTTCTCAGCGGTCAGGTCTGAGGTGACCTTGAGATCCTTGTCGAAGTTTACCTTGGTCTGAGCGGTGTCGATCGTGATCCCGATAACCCTGCCATCCTTGTCGAAAGCCACTGCAGCGATGGTAGTATCAACCTGAGCAACCGGGAGAGTAACCTTGCCGTTCTTGTCTACTACGAGGTCCTTGGAGCTCGCGATCGAGGTCACGTGTCCAAGCCCGACCTTCGCTACAGACTGCTGCGGCGACCAGCCGACCAAGATGAAAAGCGCGGCGGCGAGCAGAAGAACCGATACTGCTTTTTTCATGTCTCCTCTTCCTTTCCGGAGTGCAGTTTGGTGCTGTCGATTCTAGCACTCTGCACGATCGTGAACCATGGCACAAACCTGGCCGTAGGCATTTGGGCTTCACCCTGCACAAGAGTCTGCCGCCTGGAACGCCAAATGTAGGTTTCTCTGCCGGGTTTACACATTTCCCCTGCCTACGCCGGGCTTATCCTATTATACCCTATACCCCTTGGGGGTAGCAAGCGCAAATCGGGGTCAAATTGAGCAGATTGGACGGATGGAGACTGAGCATGTGCAGATCGGGGGGGCAACACAGTTCGAGGGCTGAAGGCTTCTGGACGAGCCTAGCGTCATGAGTTCAGATGCGGTTCCTCCGCCTTGTCGTGCGTCGCGTTGATCTCAGAGACAATGCGCTTCCCGGTGGGGGTCACGGCCAATCCCCCGAGGGCCGTTTCTCTGAGCGATGCCGGCAGTTCCCGGCCGATCGCCCCCATGGCCTGAATCACCTCATCCGCGGGTATGACGCTTCGAATGCCGGCCAGAGCCATGTCGGCCGCAGCCAGCGCCACCGCCACCGACGTGGCGTTTCGCTTTATACACGGAACCTCTACCAATCCGGCCACCGGATCGCATACGAGACCCAGAAGACCCTTGAAAGCCAGCGCCACTCCGTTGGCGCACTGTTCGGGGGTGCCGCCTGCGATCTGCACAGCCGCGGCTGCCGCCATGGCTGCGGCCGCCCCGCATTCAGCCTGGCACCCGCCGGCCGCTCCGGACAGCGTGCTGCGGCGCGCAATGACCGCGCCCACGCCGCCCGCTGCGAATAGGGCATCCACAAGCTCCGAATCGCCTGCGCCCCGGATCTCGCCCACCGAGAACAGCACGCCGGGAAGTACCCCACATGATCCGGCAGTAGGCGCCGCTACGATCCGGCCCATGCCTGCGTTCACCTCCGCCACTGCCAGCGCATAGGCAATCGCGCTGTCAAGCGGTTCTCCCCCGATCGGCATTGGAGCACCGCCCGCCGTGCCGTCGGCGTCTGCCGTCCGAGTTCGGGCAATGATGCGCGTGTGCGTCCGTGCCTCGGCCATCCGCCGCGCGTCTCCTCCCGTCAATCCGCTTCTGGACCTGACGCCTGCAAGCCCGCGGCCGACCGAATCGCGCATGACCGCCAACCGCTCCTGCATCTTGCTGTTGAGCGCATCCTGGGATTGGCCCGAATCCAGCGCTTCCTGTTCACGCGCGGCGGCGCCGATCGTAAGCGACCGCGACGTGGCGACATCAACTAACTCAGCAATCGATGCATACATCTGGTTTATCCCCTTCCCGCTTGGCTCACGCCGGCGCCACAGGCGGAAGCGCAATAACGGTATCGATGCCTGAGATCCGGGTAATCAGCGCCCGAGCCTCCCTCGAGACGGGCTGATCCAGCTCGATGATGGCCAGCGCTCGCGCGTGACGCCCTTCCCGCGACACTCGCATGGCCGCGATATTGACGTCCTCAGTCGCCAAAAGCGAGGTGATCTTGGCTATCACTCCGGGCTGATCACGGTATGACACAATCAGAGCATGGCTTGTTCCAGTGAAATCGACATCAAACCGATCGATCCTCGTTATCGTAATGTTGCCGCCGCCGACCGACGATCCTGCTACAGTAGTCTGAGAACCATTGGGACCCGCCAGCTCCATCAGCACACTGTTAGGATGGACGTCGCCCAGGTCGGCACAGGAAAACGAGAATTCCATGCCTTGCTCGCGGGCGATGCGGAATGAACCCGGGATGCGCTCATCATCCGGGCGCATTCCGAGAATGCCCGCAACAAGAGCAACGTCAGTGCCGTGCCCTCTGTAGGTCTGAGCGAACGACCCATGCAGCGTCAAGGCGGCCCGCGACGGTTGACCTCCCACAATGGCGCGTCCGGCCAGCCCGAGCCGCACGGCGCCTGC
>CAYZHL010000243.1:0-4323 GCA_964478095.1 uncultured Clostridia bacterium
GCGGTGATCAACGAGTACTGGAACAATGAGATGCGCCAGAAGATAGCCCTGGACTACACTGCGGACAAGAAGATCTTCATCAGGGCCAAGAGCATCAGCGGCCTCTTCACGCTACTCTTGTCTGTCATCGCCCTGGTCCTTATGCTGGTTGTCAGACAGGGCTTCATTACGGCAGGTGTCTACATCAGCCTGATCATTGCTTTCTCTCATTTGATTCATACCCTGTCGTGGCAGCTTTCGGACTTCATGACTTCTGTCTCGCCGTCTACCCAGGGAAGCAGTACGCGTTCGTCGGCCAGAATGGCTGCGGGAAGTCCACCGTCATCAAGCTTCTCACCGGGCTCTACAACAATTACAGCGGTCGGATTCTGCTGAACGGCCGCGATATCAAGTCATTCAGCGCCGCTGAGACAAAGGCCTATTTCGCAGTTGTCTATCAAGACTATGGCAAGTATCAGCTGTCGGTGAGAGAAGAGCTGCAGCTGGGCAATGCAGATCTCGCCGATCCGGAAATCGCGGCCCTGCTTGAGCAGACCGGTCTGGCACAGAAGGTGGGATCTCTTCCCCTAGGTGCCGACACCCCTTTGGGCAAGCTCGAACCAGGCAGCGCGGATCTGTCTGAAGGACAGTGGCAGCGGCTGGCGTTGGCCAGAGCCTTCGGACGGCAGGCCAGGTTTCTGGTGCTGGACGAACCTGCAGCAGCCCTAGACGCGCTGGCCGAGAGCCGGATATATCGCGTTATCCGCGACTTCGGCGCAACGCGATGCACGACTACCTTGTACGTTACCCATCGCCTAGCTGCGGCCAGATCCGCCGATGAGATCATCGTGATGAAGGACGGCCGGATCATCGAGCAGGGCACCCACGCCGCCCTGCTCGCCGGGGACTCCTACTATGCCCAGATGTTCAATACGCAGCGGAAGTGGTATCTGAGAAAGCAGGTGGCAGAAGCATGAGTCCTGCAGAAGAGGAGGGCTTTGTGCAGATTGCCCGCAAAGCACTGCCATTGGTCTTTCGGGTGTCGCCCGTCCTTTTTGTCCTCGAATACGCAGTTACTGTGCTGGATGCGCTGTTGCTCGTATTGACGACTGTGGCTCTTCGGGATTTCTTCGAGCACGTGAGCGGGCTCGCGGCCGGCTCGGTTTCGTTTGACTCGGCCTTGGCGTCGTTGCTTCTGTTTGCTCTGCTGAAAGTTGCGGATGAAGCGATCGATGGAGTCGCCAATTTCATCGGTGAATACTACGCGGGCAGGAGCAACCAGGCGATGATGAACGAGCTCAACCTGAAGGCAGATAGGCTGGATACAGTGGTATTCGAGGACCCGGAGATTCTGAACCAACTGGACCAGGCCTACCGCGGCGCCCTGAACGTGCGAAGCCTTGTCCATGTTCTGATGGACATTGCGTGCCTGTATGTTCCGTATTTCGTGTTCATGGGGCTCTTCCTGCAACGCGCTGAGCCGTTGCTTCCCTTGATACTGCTGCTGGTCTTCGTTCCGGTGCTTGCGTCCCATCTCCTGCGCTCCAGATACTATACGCTGCTCGATGACCGCACTGTCATTCTGCGCCGTAAGGAAGAGCACTACAAGGACTGCCTCACGGCCAGGGCATTCTTCAAGGAAACCAGAGCCCTGGGCGCCAGCGCCTTCTTCCTGTCACGATACAGCCAAGCCTTCAAGAGAGCTCAGAAGCTGCGTTATCGGACTGAGCTCAAAAGCCAAGGCGTTGCGATAGCCGCAAACGCGCTTACGCTGGCAGGGTACGCGTCTATTCTGGGGGTTCTCGTTTCACTTCTACTGCGGGGGAGGATCACCATTGGCTCGTTTTCGGCCATCCTGGCCGCGACGCTTGAGATGTTCGCCATGATGACTGAGATCCTCGACAACAGGCTGGGCGAGTTATCTGCCAGCCTGGGACAGATCCGCAAGTACTTCAGGTTTCTCGACCTGCCGGAGCAGAAGTATGGGCAGATACACATCGACGATCGGAAGGATATCGTGTTTGAAGGAGTCAGCTTCACGTATCCCGGCGCCGAGCGGCCAGCCCTCAGCGGCATTTCTCTTTGCATAGCCGCCGGAGAAACGCTTGCCGTCGTCGGCGAAAACGGTTCGGGGAAGACGACGCTGGCCAAACTGATCTTAGGCTTGTACCGGCCCGACCAAGGCCGGATCCTACTGGGCGATGTTCCCTTAGGCGAGTTGGCCTCGGGCAGCGCCTACAAGAACGCATCCTGCGTGTTTCAGGATTTCCAGCGTTACCAGCTATCGCTGAGGGATAACGTCGCCATCAGCGATTTCGCTAAGCTGAGCGCCTCAAGTGATGCAGAGATTCAAGATGCCCTGGCGGCGGCCGGGTTTCATGCCAACGACCAGCAGATGGCGCAAGGCCTGGACACGCTCATCAGCAAGGAATTCGGAGGAACCGACCTGTCGCGCGGCGAATGGCAGCGCCTGTCCATTGCACGGGCGTACTATCGTTCTCACCAGCTCATTTTGCTAGATGAGCCGACGGCCGCCATCGACCCCTTTGAGGAAGACCGCATCTACCGCGACTTCATGAGACTGAAGAAGAACCACACTGCCGTCATCATCACGCATCGCCTGGGCGCAGTGCGCCTGGCCGATCGCATCCTGGTGCTCAGGGAAGGCCGAATGGTAGCCATCGGAACTCACGACCGACTCCTGGACGAGTCGCAATACTACCGCAGACTCTGGACGGCACAAAGCAGGTACCTGCAATAGGAAGGCTATGCATTACCCACATTGCTGGAAAAGGCAGGGGTCTTGCTCATTGGCCGAACACCTTGCGCGAGGAATTCTCGATAACCCCCGGTCCGCTAACCGAAACAGATTCCGATAACCAGCGGCCCGATAGCTGAACTGATCTCCGACGTCTCCGGGGGATCTGCCTTTGAGGCCCGAGAGCTACCTGGTGGTCCAGGCCCGAATAGCCAAGGAGCGAGAGAACCTTGGCCGCCTTCTCAACCAGATGTCGAGGCATGGCATCTACCCTGAGGTGCAGGCAGAGACCGTGGGTGATTTCCGGTTATGCGACAATGAGGCACTGCGCATAATCGGATCAATGCTCAATGATTTCTATATGTTCGTGGAGAACACCGCCAAGACCGTAGCCGCAAGAATCGATGGAGGTATTCCAGGCGGCGACGACTGGCCGAGAGAGCTGCTGGAGCAGATGTCGCTGCCTATCCCCGGATTGCGCCCGCCGCTGCTGTCCGGCGATACGGTAGCGCTGCTGAACAAGTTCCGTGCATTCAGACACGTGTTGCCGTGGCATTCCCATACCTAGTCAAAAATGAATATGGCTTCTATGGGAGCTTGCACCGCCCTTGAGATATCGATTGCCAGCTTCAAAGAAGGGTTGTACTTTCCGGCCTCCAGGCGCTGAATGGTCTCTCTACGGACATTAACCTTCTGCGCAAGCTCTTCCTGGGTCAAGTTCAACAGCTGTCGGTATCTTCTCAGGTTACACTTGAACGCCGCCATGCTACTCCACCCGATCGTAGTAGTAGACAAGGAATGAACGGAGGAACACCGAAAACGCGAACACGCAGGAAACTATCAGCTCAACCGCTTTCATCGATACATGTCGGATATGGAGTGCGTTGTCGTTCAGGATCACAAACGCGAAAAGAGCTGCTAGGACCAGCGAGAAGAACTTCAGTGTGGAGGAGTCCGCTCTCTGGTGGCTCTGTACGAGCCGTTCATCCGGAGTCTCCCTGTGCATGTACCCGACGAAGAACCAGCTGAAGAAGGAGAAGAACGAGAAGAACACATATTGGGGTTCGCCGCTGTACGACTTGGTGAATCCAAGCAAGCCTAGAAACCCAAGGAGGCCGTACCACTCTGCTCTGGATAGGGCCTCGCGCAGCCTTCGACCCATGCCACTACCCCCATATATGATATATTTATCGCTTCATGCGACAAATATATCACACGAGCCGTGCAACGTCAACCGGGCGATGCCCTCTGCTTGATGCCCCCTCGAAGAGGATTTCGAGATGGGCACAGAGCCCCGGGCTACCGACGTCGCGTTCCAGCCTCACCATGCTTCTACCTGGTGAGGATATGAGGAAAGCCGGGCATTGGGCCCGGCTCGCCAAACGGAAGGCAGATGGTAGGGTGGCGCTCCTACATCTCCACAGGGGCGGCAGATGCCTGTTCTGCCCTCATCAGCCTTCACAACGTAACGTACACCATCGCGGCTGTACTATACCTGATCTCCGGGCAGCGGTCAAGGGGCTTACTTCCGCCTGAGGAATTGAACGTGGCTGGGAATCGATAGGGTGAGCGGCTGAGAGGTGTAC